>JBPOFV010000383.1:0-3018 GCA_051252335.1 Marinicella sp.
AGCCCTTATGAACACGCAGTTTTAGCCAACGAACAAACTGGATCGGATGTGGCTGTTCTGTCAAACATCCATGAAATTTATGGTGGCCATAAAGGGTTTGTTGGCAGCAAAGATTTGTTGTTTATTGGTGGTTACCAACACACACCTAATGTCGACGGCATCTTGTGGTTCGCCAAAGAAATATTACCCATCATTTGTGCTGAAATTCCTGACATCAAACTTCATGTTGTTGGCTCCAAAGCCCCGCAAGAAGTGGTGGATTTGGGACTACACCCACATATTGAATTTCATGGTTTCGTCGAAGACATTCAGCCGTTGATGCAAGACATAAGAATTGCTGTAGCCCCCTTGCGATTCGGCGCTGGTGTTAAGGGCAAGGTCAATATGAGCATGAGCTTTGGACAACCCGTGGTTGGTACCAAAGTGGCAGTCGAGGGTATGTACACCACCCATGCAGTTGATGTGATGATGGCTGACACCGCAAAAGAGTTTGCTGCTGCCGTCATTGACATTTACCAAGACCAAAATCTATGGGAACAAGTGTCACTGGGTGGCTTAGACAATGTGCGAAAATGGTTTTCTTTTGCAGCAGCAAAAAACACCATTGCTCAGCTAATACAAAAATATTGACGCTTAAATTCAACAAAAAAACACTTTAATTCAAGTAATTAGCCCTGTTTCCTTCAAATGTTATTAAAAAAAACTATCGACCTGATTGATATTTAGCTAAAATATAAATTGGTATACCTGTCATATTGCTAAATATTTCGGCTATATCCAGTCCATGTCAAACACAGGTGTATGACATTTAATAAAACAGAGGGTGAATTTTTAATGGCTCATTTAAAAAATAATAAGTTGTTGCTGTGCGTCATATCGATGCTGATGTTGTTATTGGCTTGGGTGGAAGTAGGCTCGTTCCCCTTCACATTATTTTTATTCACCTTAACCCTTTCCATTGGCTGGGTATTTACTTTACCTCTGATTAAAAATCGATTTGATGATGTCTTTTCTGCACAAGTAAATTGGATTGTGCCAACTGTTGCCAGTGTCTGGTTTGCCTTAAGTTTTTGGCTGACTGAGCAAGTTCATACCGCCTTGTTTATTACCCTACTGATGTCATGGCTCACAGCCCTGTTGGTAATTGCTGAACTTAATTTAGAAAAAACAGCAATCAGCATGGCCGTACCCACCCTGAGTTTCATCATCTTGTTGTTGCTACAACCTGCGGACCAACTGGGCTTATCTCACCCCTTAATTTTTTCGTTGCTCGTCATTGCATTGATTGCTGCCTTTATTGCGGTTGTTAAATTTATCCTCGTTGCAGAAACTCAAGTCAAAAAGAAAAATGATCCTTTGCCTGCCAGTTTAGCCAAACAAATTAAGAAAGCCGAAGAAGCTGCCTATGAATCAACGGTGTTAAAAGAACAAATTAAAAACTTAAAAGTTGATTTATCTGCCGCTGAAATGGCAAAAATGGAATTTTTAGCAACCATGAGTCATGAGATTCGAACCCCACTAAATGGCATCGTTCCTTTGATCGACATTGTCATGGATACTGAGTTGAATGATTTTCAAAAAGATTACTTAACCACAGCTCATACATCTGCCACCCAGATGCAAAAGTTGATTGATGATTTGTTGGATTATTCAAAAGTTGAAGCCGGTAAATTAACCACTGAAGTAACCGGTTTAAAAGTCCGAAAAGTGGTTGAAGAGGTTTTAGACAGTTTAAATTCATCTGCCGAAAGAAAAGGACTTGAACTCAAAGTACAAATTGACGACCAAATAAATCCACTGTTGCGTGGTGATCCAATTCGTGTCAGACAAGTTTTAACCAACATACTTTCTAATGCCATTAAGTTTTCTGACCACGGCAAAATCATCATTGAAGTGAAGAAAGTTAAAAACTTTACCACCAAGGAATTGATCCGCTTTTCCGTCAAAGACCAAGGCATTGGAATTTCACCTGACCAAACTGAAAAACTATTTAATGCCTTTACCCAAGGAGACAATTCCTCAACACGTAAATTTGGTGGTACTGGGTTAGGGTTGACCATCAGCAAAAAAATTGTTGAATTGCTTAAAGGACAAATGGGTGTTGAGTCCAAACGAGGTGTTGGTAGTACTTTTTGGTTTGAAATTCCTTTCAGTAAATCAGCTGGTGATTCGCTTCATGGTGGGACAGAAATTCACCAACATCAAGCCATTTTGTTGAATACCAATCCAGCTTTATTCAAGAACATACAAAACTCATTAGAAAAAGCGTCTTTACCTGTCCAAACTTCTCTCAATTACCAGCATGCCATTTCGAGAATTCAAGCCGCCAGAGGCATACAAGATGGTAAAACCACGCTGCTTTTTATTGACTTTGATACCAATGCCAAGATTCTCAGACAATTGTTGTTATTGGTTGAAAAAGGAGAAATGGAAGATGTTTGGATCTGTGCCATCACCAAAGGAGGGCACATTGCAGGTGTCAAACAATACGACAACATTCAGATCGTACAACCCGATAAAGATGTTGAATTAATCATTGGTGAGTTTGAGCGCCGTTTCTATCCAGAAGAAGTGATGGAACTGGATGAAGAACAAGCCGAACAAGATGAATCCTACCAAATAGAACCTAAAGATTCTGTATCTGCCGCTGACTCTACACAAGGCGCAGAAGTAGATCTGGCAGAAATTTCAGAAACGATTTTGTTGGTTGAAGACAACGAAGTCAATCTGAAGGTGGCACAAAAACTAATTGACTACATTGGCTTTCCTTTTGATGTGGCCGAAAACGGTATGGTGGCTTTAAACAAAGCCAAGAAAACCAGGTACAGATTAATTTTAATGGACTGTCAAATGCCGGTTATGGATGGTTATTTTTGTACCAGAAGAATTCGCAAGTATGAAGAAAATAACAAACTCAATCACACACCCATCATTGCCATGACAGCAAATGCCATGTTGGGTGATAAAGAAAAATGTTTGGATGCTGGCATGGACGACTACATGTCGAAACCATTGAAC
>JBPOFV010000384.1:0-3015 GCA_051252335.1 Marinicella sp.
GTTCAAGACTTTGCTGGAAATGTTGGTGTCAGTGAAGTTTTTAACTATGAATTAGACACCTTGTATTTAGGTCGATTGTTGAAAGTCAATGAACAAGGTACAGATTTCAATTCTGTGCTAGTGACTGTTTGTAGCACAGAATCAAACGAACTGGATTGCGAAGATGTATACAGGACATTCAGTGAACGAGTTAACCCTAATATATTTAATGATGATTTCAATAGTGAAGCAGCTTTTTTAATTCAAACTTTGTCTGACGAGGTTGTAACCGGAGTTGATTTAAAATTCAGCTATCTCAGTTATGCTGCTCAGCATGACATTGAGAACCAGATTGTTGCTGCTGAAATCATGGATTTTGAACAAGCTCAAAACTATTTTACAACGCGTGAAAGGCTGTCTAATGAAGGACTTCCTCCGGGAATGATCAAATTCAGGTCTAATGAGACAGACATCTATGCCTATATGATCTTAATTGATCAAGACCGATTGTTAAAACCGCATGAATTTGTGAGTACACCAGTAGACCAAATCGCAGTAAGGGCTGAGTTTATTGATTACCATCGTGAAAATTATTTCAGTTTGGCATTTCATTTCTTGACCGAAGGTCAATTTGAGTGGTTCGGAAGGGTGGATAATGATTTTAACAGTGATTATTACCCTGACTTTATTCAAGATCAAGATTTTCGTGAAAAGTTTGATGCGATGGAAGAAGTGGTATTTAATTCAGGTCTTGAGATTTATGATGCTCATTATTGGTTTTATTCTTCGACCAACAGAAACCCCTATGATAGTGGCTCAATAAAAATCAAATTTAATGATCCTGATCTAGATCCTGTGTCTTTATCACCCATCTATGAAGACTATCCCAGTGACGGTTCAGTGTCCCAATTATTTGGAGTTAATGTTGAAAATTGTATAGGGATTGACAAGGTAACCTTTTCTTACGAAGGGAGCGAATTTTCTGCTGCAGGCGTTGGAAATGGCTTATGTTTATTGGAAGATGGCAGCTATCAAAAATTTCAAACACAAAGTTATTGCGAACCATTGGCCGCACAAGATGACTTAATTAGATTGGTCATTGGAGGCCTGTTTAATGGTGCCAATACTGAGCTGGCATCGATAGAGGTATTTGAGGTAATTGATGGTGTTGAAAATATTTTTTATACCAATACCAATCCGGTAGCAACACCCAATGAAGATGAAGAGGATGCTGTTCTCTATATTGATGAATTTCAAATGGACAAAGCAGATTTCTTAGAAGGTGAGTATGATTTCTTTGTCAGGTTTTCAGATGTAGAAGGCAATCAATTTATTTATTCAGGTTCATACATTGTGCAGCATGAAAATGTAACTCCACAAATCATCGAGCCACAAGAGTTGACAAAATATTGTGCCACTGGCGATGAAGAAGGTGATATTGAAATTCCTACCAACATCTACCTAAATTCAAATTCTGCTTATTTTGGTAGTGTGTTGAATAGCAATAACAACCAATACATCTTAGCCAATGATGAAGTGTTTAATTACGATGATTTTGAATCAAAATTCAGCTTGAATAATGGGTTCAGTGGGTCGTTAAAATTTGACATGCCTTACTTTAAAGGGCTTGTTTCCTTGGTGTTCGAAACCACCAATACCACAGGTGTAAGTAGTTGTGATGTGGTCAATATCGAAGTTGATTCATTGCTTGATGTGGTGGTCACTGATAAAACCATCGAAGGTGATTTATATACACAATACATTCCAACTTATGTTTCAGACTTGGTTGCAGATGAGTACAGTCATATCTTAACCAATGAAAACATCGAAGTTAAAGTTGATTTGTATGAAGCCGATGGTAATACATTATCAACACATCTTGAGTTACTAGATACCTTTTCTGGCTCTGCTGGGCAAGAATTTTCGTTGGTTTGGAATGGACAAATAGCAGGGGTTGATGCACCTGATGGTCAATACTTTATTCAGTTAACCATCACTGATGAATGTGGTTTGGTTCGTTATACCAAGAATAAACTGATTGTTGATCGCACTGCACCCATGCTGAATTTCATTCAACCTTTAGATGGCGCTACAGTTTCATCTTTGGTTGAAGTGATTGCTGGTGTATCTGACATTAATTATGAAGACAGTAGCTTGGAGTTTGAAGTCAATGGGGTGTGGACTGAAATAAACGCTGAGGTTTCGACTGTTGTAGGTGGTACTGATAAAGAAGTGACCGCAAGCTGGTTATTGACTGAATTAAATACAGGTGCCTACCCATTACGAATTACAGCCTCAGATAAAGCAAACAATGAAAGCAGCTTAACCATCACTGTTAACTTAGGAGAATCTCAAAATCTCTTTTGGAATTTTGCCTTGTCGCCTTCCTATATTTCACCCAATTCAGATGCCATTCAAGACGCAGCATTAATCACTTTTGGTTTGAATTTGAATGCTTTTGTGTCACTTCATGTTGAAGATGATAATCAAACGATTATTAAGCAATTGGTGTCCAACGCTACCTATGATCAAGGTTCACATGAGTTATTTTGGAATGGTCAGAATGATTTGGATCAAGTGGTGACTGATGGTGTTTATCAAGTGGTTATTACAGCCAGTGAAATTGGAAACCCAGGAAATAGTCAACAATTAAGTTACAGCCTAGTCAGTGATGTCACATTACCAACCGTTGGTATAGACCCTGAAGGTGATGTCATCAAAGGTGAAGGCTTAATGGCCTTGGCAGTTCAAGAAGCCAACTTGGCACAATTAAAAGCTTGGATCAATCGGGTTGATTCAACCGATCCTGATACCCTCATACTAGAAACAAATAACACTGGGAATCTAAACATACTCGACTTAAGTGAGTTAAGTGAAGACGATTTTAGACTGAAGATAGAAGCCATTGATCGAGCAGGGAATCAGTTGGTTAGGCTGCATCAATTTGAAATTGATAACACCAAACCTGAAGTGTTGTTAATTAACCCAGAAATAGATAGCTTTCAAGGTGGTGAGTCAGCAAGCATAGATATCAAC
>JBPOFV010000385.1:0-3014 GCA_051252335.1 Marinicella sp.
CATTTGGACTTTTTATCAAGCACAAGAAATATATGCTAAATCGCCAGTCACAGAAATCCTCCTCACTATATTATCAACGCCTTATCCTTATTGGGGTATTTTATTAATCAGTGCATTGGGGACTTTTCTGTCGATATTTTTTGGTGATGAAATGATGGATGTGACGTCTCACAAGGAGCTTGATAAACATCATCAACATGGCTACAAATACCGCATAGTACTGGTGTTGGGTTTGGGTTTACTTACAGTGGTGGCATATTATCAATTGTTAAGCCAATTGAACATTCACATCCCGGGAACTGAATGAAAACCATCCACTTAATCAGACACGCTAAATCCAGTTGGGCTGAATCACACTTGAGTGATCGCATGCGGCCTCTCAGTCATCGCGGTGAAAATGATTGTAAAATTATGGCCAACGCCTTGTTTGAAATAGGGTTCAGCTTTCAGCAGGTGTATTGTAGTGCTGCCACAAGAGCCAGACTTACCATTGCAGGGCTTGAGCACCATTGGCCAGGTGACTCATTTACTTGGCAGACTACAGAGCAGTTGTATGTTTTTTCTGATGATCAGATTTGGAGTTTGGCCAAGCAGCTAGATGTTCAGGCAAACACGGTTACTTTGGTTGGGCATAACCCTGCCTTTACTGATTTTATCAATGAAGCTTGTGCCGATGAAACAGGTGTCCTATTAAACAACCTACCTACATGTGCTTATGCTGAAATTTGTTTTCCGGTTAAAACTTGGCGAGAAATAGAGTCGAATACGGCCATTATGAAGAATTTCCTTAAGCCAAAGATGTTTAAAAAGAAGGGTTCACGTCCTTGTGATTAATTATCTTTCCTTAGGTAAATCCTTTCACATCCCTGTGATGGAATTCGTCTCCATACTATATATTTTCAAGTCCGTATGAATGTTGTTGTATTCAATAATAAGGTCACATCCTTGTGCAGCTTCCCTGTGTGTAAATAATTGAATATCAACAAAACAAATTTTACTGATTCTTCTCGAAAACAGTTATGAAATACAGGACAAAAAATAAGAGATTAAGGACATAGGTATTATTTCTCATCATTAAACTGTAGTGATTACGACTTGGCCATTAACTTATTCAGCATCAGTATGATGAAGAGCACAAACTCATTATTGGCTGATTCACCTGGCATTCATTTTTGGTTCAGCTAAATCGATTAAGATATTTTTACAGCAATAATTAACAGGAGCGTAACGATGAAAAATAAATGGTTGTTGATTGTATTAATTCTGATAGACATGAGTTCGGTTCATGCCAAAAGATTGGGGCTGACATTTGATCGAGAAGGAAAGATGATTAGTCCAGATGATTATTTGGTGCATCAAGCCTTGATCGATGATGAAGATGGCTATTTCAATGATGCCATGTGGCGATTAAAAGAAGCGGCTGAATATGGCAATAAACATGGCCAATATTATGCGGGTCTCTTGTATTTACAAAAGGATGATTATGTCAATGGATATGCTTGGTTGAAATTGGCTGGTGATGGTTTTATGAACAACCCAAATTTACTGCCAGCAGTACTGGCTACTTTAGAAAAAAGAAACCTAAAACAACAAGCAGATCAAGAGTTAAATCAGTTGAAGGAACAAATCAACTTCGAATCATCGGTGGCCAAAAGACTGCAATGGTTTAAAAGGCTAAAATTTGCTGGCACACACATTGGCGGCTATATACCGATACTATGGCGCACAGAACTTTGGGATGGACTTCAAGCCAAAGGTTATGAATTAAGAAGAGACATCAATGATTATATTTTTAATTACCGCTACCAAAGAGGTGATGTCAGACTCAAAGAGTTGGAATTACAAGAAAAGATTTAATTCACTCATTATCCATACAATTAACCTGGTCTATGTTTAGACCAGGTTTTTTTGTATTCAACGCAGAGACCATGAAATCGCTTGAGTGAAATGTAGTTGAACGGTAAACTGATTGGTTTTTTGGAAGACAAAACATGGCCACCATTAATTTCAAAGGTAACCCCATCCAAACGCAAGGTGATTTTCCACAAATTGGGGATCAAGCTCCAGATTTAAAATTGGTTTTAGCCGATTTAAGCGAAGCCACCCTGGAAAACTTTAAAGGAAAAAACGTTGTTTTTAATATTTTTCCCAGTATTGATACAGCCGTATGTGCCTTACAACTGAAGACCTTCAGTCAAAAAGCAGGCCAAAGAGATGATGTGGTTATGCTGTTTGCATCCATGGATTTACCCTTTGCCTTAAATCGATTCTGTGCTGCTGAAGGCGTAGCCAATGCAGTCACTGCATCAGATTTCAGATACCACAGCTTGGCTGAAAACTATGGCGTGAAAATGACCCAAGGCCCCTTGGCCGGATTATATGCCCGAGCCACATTGGTCATGAATTCAGCGCATCAAGTGGTATACAGTGAATTGGTTGACGATGTGGTTAATGAGCCGAATTACGATGCTGCGATGGCATCATTAGATTAATCAATCAATGATTAATCTTGAATGGGGATTGATTTAATAATACTGGGGTCAAACATCCGAAAATTTATACCCAATTCATTTGAGGTAGAGTTTTTCGTTGCTGAGTAATGAGTCGTGCACCCGCATTTGTTGCAGTGGTGCATGTCATAATCATTTTCGCCCCAGTTGTATATTGAAGTTTGCGCAGGCCCAATACTCAGTTCAACATCCTCAATCGACATATCAGCCCATATAGCTCCTAATCGATTACAAATTGGGCAGTCACAGAGCCGTAGCGTGGAGGGTTTCTGTTTCAGTGATAGGGTTACATTGCCGCAATGGCAAGTTGTTTTGAGCTTCAACACAGTCACCAAATGATCAACGAGGTGATTAATTATAACAAATCAGGTGTCTCGTTTTTTGCGTCTAACTAATGTGACGCACTATTTTTCAGAATAAGCTGGTCTTACCGCTTTTATTTAGACAAACCATTTGTCTGGTAATTGAGGTGGTTGGTATTGCTGTAAATACGCTATGGCTTCT
>JBPOFV010000386.1:0-3011 GCA_051252335.1 Marinicella sp.
TGTGGATGTGAAATCATTGTATAAATATTGGCCTTACAATGTCTGGAATCCAAAAACCATTGACTGGTTGGATCGGAGTTTACTGAGTGGAGAAGTTAAGACTGGCTTTGTTTTTGTCAATGGAGACATGGTTCCAAAAGCATTTAACCATGGTGATGCGGATTTTATTTCCAGGGCATATACAGAAAATGTGGACAATCAATTCCATCCGAGTTGGCCAATGGTTGAGCAAATTGATGCGATTGCAGTTTTTGACCACGATCAAATTGAAGTAGCTGTACAACAAGCTGAAACCAAAGGAATTGAAGTTTCAAACGCTCAAGTCAATATCGATTCATTGGATGAAGGTATCTTGTCAGTCAATTTGAATGCGAGTAGCCAAAACAATGAATTGTTGGAGTACGTTCAAGCATCGCCTTTGGCAAAAAATTTATCACTCAATGAAACCATTAGAATAGCTGGAAAACAGCAAATTGATTTGGATTTTGATGTTTCGATTAAGTCTGAAGTTAATCAAGCCTTTAATCCTCAAGGAGTCATCAATTTTTCAGCAGGTCAATTTTTAACTACATTTTTCTCAATCAATGAAATTAATGGACCGGTAAGCCTAGACGGCTACCAAATTAAATTACATGATTTGCCGGCACAATTAAATGGTGCTGATGTGATGCTTGATGGAACAATCCTGACTCAAAGCCCTCATGGTGTAGCGGTTGATGTGAATTTATCAGGCAATTTAAGCGCTGATTATTTACTTGAGGTGGTTGAGCAAAATTTACCAATTTCAGGACAGTCAGACTGGTTGATAAACATCAAAAATGACATGGATGAGCTTGTTATGACTGCCCAGTCTGCTTTGGCTGGTGTGTCAATCATGTTACCGCCACCGTTGGATAAAGTGGCTGAAGAAAGTAAAGATTTAGAAATAAAGTGTAAACTTCCATGCCAACAATCATTGGTAGATATTAATTACAATAATCAAATCAAATCAACCTTAAGTAGGGTCGCTAATCAATATCATTTGACGCGATTACAATTTGTCACAGAAGACACTGTTTTGGCCACCAACACAGCGCTATTTGGTGGTCATCTGGAACATGTTGATTTAGATCAATGGTTGACTTTACTGGCTCAGCCAACAAGTGAAGCGGGTACAGGCAGTGAACAAAATAGTCCTTGGCCAGTAAATGAAATTAACTTAGATATCAAGCAGTTGACATTTATGTCACGTGAGTTTACTGACATCAGCTTGCATATAGTGCGCTTGGCTGATAGTTATGAAATTAATATTGACAGTGAATCCATGAAAGGGCGTGTCATCCTTGATGATGACCTCAAGCAAAAAGGGATTGTGGCTGAGTTTGAACATTTGAATTGGATTGATGCAACGATTGCTGTTGATGACACTGAGCCTGAATCAACGGACTCAAGTATTCCAGATATTCATTTGTGGGCCGAACAATTCAGTTATGCGGGTGTCCCACTGGGTGCTTTTAGGATGGAAATGCGCAATGTGGCAGATGGTATCAACTTTGAACTACTCAGTCTGAAATCTGAATTGGCAGAAGTAAACATATCAGGAACATGGAATAAAGCCATTGGCGATGATGGTTTCTCTAGTTTTAACATTGTCATGTTTTCAGAACGGATTGCTGATTTCTTACAGACAGTAGGCTTCAGTGCACCGATTACCAATGCCCAGACTTTGATTGAAATGAAAGCTCAATGGGCAGGTGTTCCTAGCCAATTTAACATTGCCAATATTGATGGAGATTTAAATATTAAAATTGGTCAGGGCCAAGTATTGGATCAACAGCCAGGGTTTGGACGAGTATTGGGTTTATTTAACCTAACTAATTTACCACGTCGCCTGATATTAGATTTCAGCGACGTTTTGGCAGATGGCTTATTATTCAGAAGTATGGAAGGACATTTTGTAATTAAGTCGGGGGTTGCCAATACACAGGATTTCTTAATCAAAGCATCTTCTGCTAAAATTCACATCAATGGAGATGTTGGTTTTGCTGACCAAAGTTATGCACAAACCATAACAATCAATCCTCAAATAGGTAAAACTTTTCCAACTTTAGGTGCCATTGCTGGTGGACCAGTGGGCGCTGCAGCAGGATTTTTGGTCCAAGGCTTATTTGATAAACAATTAAAAAACAAGAATGAAATCATCTACCGAGTCACTGGAACTTGGGATGATCCTTTGATAGAGCTGATATCTGATGAATAAAAAAACCTGGGCGCAAATGATTTATTTACTGGTTATCACCAGTTTTTGTGCTTATTTAGCGTATGAGTCTTGGGGGCAGTCATTGGCCTATGAACATAAAATTTCTGATTTATCAGAAAAGTTGTCGATGTCTGATAATTTCAAATCCCAAAGCAAAAATGTTCTGGAAACCATAACTTTTGGTTGGTATTCAGGTCATACTGAAGAACTTGATTCAATGAAGTTACTGAAAGAACAGGCAGAAAATCATGACAAATTGGCTTATAAGTACACCAAATTGTTTATCGCAACGCTGGTGCTGATGTTCTTATTACATGGTTTCTTAAAGTCTAAAATTTCTTTGTTCGCAATACTATTGGTTACTGCAATGGCACTGATAACAGGATGGTTTGCGCCGATATTAGCCATCATTGCTTATCAAGATATCCCTGTTCTGGGACAAACAGTCTTTCAGTTTGAGTCTAAGAGTATCGTTTCAGCATTGCAGAAATTGTATGAATCCGGCCAAACAGCCATAGCCCTGGTCATTTTTGTTTTTACAATACTAACTCCTGTCCTTAAATCTCTGATGATGCTGGTGATACTTTTTAGCCAGAACTTACATTTTTCTCAGAAGAGTATTAAGGTGCTCAAAACCATTGGTAAATGGTCTATGTTAGATGTGTTTGTGATCGCGATATTAGTGACTTATTTCACCACAAAATCTGGCGGTGCAACAGACGCAACTTTACAAATTGGGGTGTATTATTTTGTTGCATACGTGATATCATCC
>JBPOFV010000387.1:0-3002 GCA_051252335.1 Marinicella sp.
GCATTGGTTGAAACCATGATTAGAAAACCGAAAATTCACAATTTTGAAGCTTTACAACAAGATGCCATGCATTTAAAAGGCTGGTGGAAAAACCCGGTTACCAGAGTACTGTTGGTTTTTGTTTTAACCAACATAGGTTCTGGAATTGCAACGTGGGTTTCAGGATTTAAAATCTTTAACCAACTGATATGAAATGACACACTTATCAATCGGACCACATAAAATTTCACACCCGGTGATGCTGGCCCCAATGGCTGGAGTCACAGATAGACCGTTTCGCCAATTGTGTCGTAGCTTAGGTGCTTCTTATGCCGTATCTGAAATGCTCAGTTGTGATTTATCACTACTGAAAACTGCCAAGACCCAGTTTCGTATGAATCACCAAGGTGAGCCAGGTCCGATAGCTGTACAAATCGCTGGATCAGACCCCAACCAATTAGCTTTGGCAGCACAATTCAATGTTGATAATGGTGCTCAAATCGTTGATATAAACATGGGTTGTCCACAAAAAAAGGTGGCCAAGAAGAACTGTGGATCTGCCCTACTCGCAAACCCTCGACTGGTTTCCGACATTTGTCATGAAGTGGTTAATGCCGTCTCAATACCAGTGACTTTAAAAACCAGGTTAGGTACAGATTCGGAGAATAAGAATATTGTTGAGATTGCACAAAGAGCAGAACAAGCAGGTATAACTGCCTTATTCATTCATGGCAGAACCAAAGAACAGAAGTACCAAGGTCAGAGCGAATTTGGGCTGATAGCACAGGCCAAACAACATGTGAGCATCCCAGTCATAGCCAATGGCGATATAAATTCACCAGAGAAAGCGAAAATGGTCATGCATGAAACCCAATGTGATGCGATCATGATTGGTCGAGCAGCTCAAGGCAATCCTTGGATTTTTAAACAAATCAAGCATTTCTTAGAAACGGGTCAAAAAATGGAAAAACCGACCCACAGAGAAATCATTGAAGTGATGTATAAACACATTCAAAACTTACATGATTTTTACGGACCAATCACTGGCTGCAGGATTGCCAGAAAACACATTAAATGGTTTTTAAAAGACCTGAATTTAAATCCAATCGCCCGCACACTGATGACGATAGAAAGTGCGGAGGAACAATTGTTGTTCATACATCAAAACTTACTGCAAAAGGTGGCATAAATGAGTATTTTAAAATGGTTTAACAAACCAAATTGGCAAAACCCAAATATACAAGTCAGAATCACTGCAATACAAAACAGCCAAGACACAGAGCTATTGAATTCATTGGAAGACATTGTTTTTAATGATCCGAGTATAAAAGTACAAAAAACGGCATTGTCACGCATTCAAAACCCTGAATCAATGCTAAAAATATTAGCCAGCCATTCAGATAAAGCGGTCAGTAACCAGGCCAGTAAAAAACTGATACAGTGGTTTTCTGAAAAAACAGAATCAAATCAAACAGCGATTTTTAATCAAATAGAAGATTCCAACACCATTAAAAGCTTGGCCCAACAAGCGCATAATCCTGCAGTCAGAAAGCTGGCACTGATGCAAATTAAACAACCTGGTTTGCTCAGTGATTTATTGTTTACTGAACAAGACGTTACCTTAAAAGAATTAATTATCAGTAAAATTGATCAACCGTCCACTTTACTTCGCATTGCAAAAAAAGCATCAAAGAAGGAGCAGATTATCAAGGATTTGGTTGAAGCAAAATTGGCCAGTAATAATCCAATTGACCAATCAAAAGCTGCCGTAGAAATTTGCCTACAATTAGAGGAAGTGGTCCATGGGAGAAACGAAGATTTAGAACTGTCCAAATTAGACAAACAATGGCAAGAAATAGCCAACCAAATCCCTGAGTCATTGAAACTAAGATACAACGGTGCTTTCGCTGCAGCAAAAATGATATTAGATCCTGAGCATCGCACTCAATTCCTCAAAAAACAAAAGCAACAAAGAGCCACAGCCTTGCTTAATGAACTGGATCAAACGACCGCAAAATCTGGCACATTGAGTTTGCAACAAATTCAAGCGGCTATCAGCAAAGCACAAGAATTAGACACCAATGACTTAAGTTCTAAAGACTTAGATCGACATCAACTTATTTTGAAACAATTAACAGATTTAAGGGACCAATTACAGAAACAACAACAAATCCCTGAATCTGTAACCAAAACATTAGATCAATTACACCAATTGTTAACTCAACCCATCATTCAACCTGATAAATTGTCAAGTTTCAAAAAGATGTGGTCCAAAAACACACAAGGTATTAAACAAAGTGAGACATTAAACCTATTAAACGCACAGTTTGATCAAGCCTGTTTGAAGTTAGCTGATAAAATTGAAAACTCAGCAAAACTCAGACAACAGGCTGCCGAAGATGCGGTTGCTATGATTGATGCCACTCTGGTTCAAATTAAAGAAGGTCATCTTTCACAAGCAAAAGTAATGACCAACCAAATTGCTGAGTTTAAAAAAACCGCAGGCTATAGTCACCCCATCATAAAACAAAACAAATACCAGCTAGATGCCGTGTGGCAACAACTCAAAGATTTAAGAAACTGGCAAAAATGGAGTAACGACAAGGCTCGCCAAGACATCATCAATGAATTACATGCCATGATAGGTAAGGCTCAGCATCCTGATGCCGTACTGAAAAAATTAAAGGATTCCAATGAAAGATGGTATGCCTTGGAAGACATGGAAAAATTGCCTGGTGATAAGTTTCCCAGCCGCAATCAAAAAATGTGGCAAGAGTTCAGAATCGTGTCTAAGGCCTTATTTGAACCCACGCAGCCCTTTTTTGAGAAACGCAGCGAACAACAAGATTCATTCTTAACTAAAATTCAGTCTTGTATTACTGATATGAATGAAGTTGATTTAAACGAAACTTCTGAGCGTGACTTAGCTAGACTCAGCCGTGATGCCATTAAACATCTTAAGTCGTTGGATAAACTTCCGCCAAAACAACGTGGAAAAACGGCAAAATCACTCAGATCTGCCA
>JBPOFV010000388.1:0-2999 GCA_051252335.1 Marinicella sp.
CATCAAGCGCGTACCAGCATAAGGTAGCCGACTTTATTCTTGAAGGAAATTTCTTCACCGTAACCAATGTATTCACCTGACCCAACTCCGCAAATGATAACTCACTGTTACTTTTATCCATTAACTGTTTAAACAGTTCAAATCTTTGCAGCCATTGAGAAACGGTCAACCCAGTTGACAATTCAGTCATCATTGATGCTGATGCCATAGAAATGGCACAACTTTCACCGGCAAAATTAACCGCTTCAAGCCGGTCATCTACTATGGTCAAATACACATCAACCAAATCTCCGCAAATGGCATTCAGTCCTTCGGCATGATGAGACCATGTATCAGGTTTACCATAGTTAATTGGGTTTCTGTTATGTTCTAGTACAGCTTCTTTATAAAGCTTATTTAAATCTGACATCCTACTCAAACATGGCTTTTGCTTTAAGCAGTGATTCTACCAGAACATCGACTTCTTTTTCAGTATTATAAAATGCCAATGAAGCCCTACATGTTCCAGCTAATCCGAAATATTGAAATATAGGCATCGTACAATGGTGTCCAGTTCTCACTGCCACACCATAATGATCAATAATTGTTCCAATGTCGTGTGAGTGAACGCCATCGATGACAAAAGAAAAAACCGGCGCTTTTTCTGCGGCGTTGCCTATGATCCTCAATCCTTCTATTTGCTTCAATGCCTGCTCTGTATATACCCGAAGATCATGATCACGCTGGGCAATGCGCTCTAAACCAACAGAAAGCATGAATTCTGCGGCTGCACCCAGACCAATGCCTCCGGCAATGTTTGGCGTACCCGCCTCAAACTTAGCTGGAACTGCATTGTAGACAGTTGACTCGAATGTGACCTTACTGATCATTTCCCCACCACCATGATAGGGTGGCATTTCAGCTAATAATTCCGCTTTGCCAAACAACACACCTGAACCAGTAGGCCCATACATTTTATGTCCTGACACGGTAAAAAAGTCACAATCCAAATCTTGAACATCAACCTTAAGGTGTGGTGTCGCTTGTGCACCATCAATCAACACATGCACCCCGTTATCATGGGCAGCTTTGATCAATTTTTTAACTGGGTTGATGGTCCCTAATGAATTCGAGACATAAACCACAGACATAAATTTCGTACGCTTATTGATTAGCTCATCTAAATCATCCAGAACCAATTCACCCTGCTGATTCATGGGTATTACTTTCAAGACCGCACCGGTTTGTTCACACAAAATCTGCCAAGGAACAATATTGGAATGATGCTCCAAATGAGAAATCAAAATTTCATCACCAGCTTGGATCCGACTCCTGACAAATGTTTGTGCCACCAGATTAACGCCTTCGGTACACCCTCGAACGAAAATCAGATCTTTCTCAGACGGTGCATTGATCAATCTTGCCAATGACTTTCTGGCTTGTTCGTATAAGTCAGTAGCCGATTCACTTAAACTGTGAACACCGCGATGGATGTTGGCATTGTGATTAAGGTAATAATCATTCATGGCATCCAACACCACTTGTGGACGTTGTGCGGTTGCCGCATTATCAAAATAAACCAACGGCTTTCCATGGACTTGAGTGTTTAAACCAGGAAACTGATCCCTTAACATACCACAGCCTCCTGCTCAAATGACTCAATCATGATCTCTCGAGCTTGAGCAAGATCAACGCCACGTGATTGTAAATAAAATAATGCCGTATCATCTAAAGCACCAATGGTTGATCCATGAGCAGCCACAACTTCATCAGCGTATACTTCTAATTCTGGTTTACTGAATATTTTTGCATCTGGCGACAACAATATATTTTTTAAATCTTGTTCAATTTCGGAATGATCCGCTCCCACAGCCACCAAGGCTTTGGCATTATTGAAAATCTGAGATTGGTCCGTTGCTATGGATCTATGGGTCACATCTGACAAGTTGTTCATTTCATTGTGATTAACTCTGACAACATCTGTTATGTTATTGTTATCATAGGATTTATTGATAGATCCAGAGATGTATTGACTGTTCGATCTATTGAAATTCACCACATGCTGGTGATGCTGTAACAATCCGCCAGTATGGAAACACATGTTGGTTACTTTAGCATGAGCATTCACTTCGAACTGGTTATAACTGATGAACTTGTCAGTCTTGTTTAGCTTTATTTGATGTTGCCTTTCTAGTTTCCCAGCTTCTGCAACTTTATAAACATTAACCGTATTGATATGACCTGCCACATGCTGTTCTGTAACAGTAACCTTAGCTTGGCCAGCCACTTCGATTTGATTGCGAATATAACGCCAATTGGGAGAATCTGAGAATTGATAAACTAATCTGATATGGATGTTTTCATGGGTGTCTTTTACTTGAATGAATACACCTGATCGAAACAACACCGTGTTGGCCAAATTTACTGCGGTTTCTTGGGCAAAGTCCAGTTCCACCCATTGCTTTTCCGACATAGAATTTATGGATGATATGCTCAACCAATTTGGACTATCACCCACCACTTTTAGGCCATTCTCGGAAAGGATGATAACCGTGTCTTGAGGATCAACATCAGCAGCTGTCAATTGTTGAGACCTAGATGGCTGGTCAGGGTTTGAATTTAATCGACTCACATCAGCGTACCGCCAAAGCTCAAGCTTACGACTTGGGTCATGTAATGTCTGTAGTTGCTTCAGTGCAAGTTGCCGTTTTGCTGACAACCAATGTGGGTCATTTGAAGCTGATAGATGCAACCTGGCATCTTCAGTCCAATTATGTATTAAGCCAACCATATCCCTGCTCTTCTAATTCCAAGGCTAAATTCTTATCGCCTGATTTAACAATTTTACCATCAGCCAATACATGAACAAAATCAGGCTTGATGTAATCTAACAATCGTTGGTAATGAGTGATGATGATGAAAGAACGATCAGCTGAACGCAGTTGATTGACACCATCAGCTACAATTTTTAATGCATCGATATCTAAACCAGAATCAGTTTCGTCTAAGATCGCTAATTT
>JBPOFV010000389.1:0-2986 GCA_051252335.1 Marinicella sp.
GATACAGCCCACTGATAAATTCAGTGTCTTCTTCTTGCAAGTCTCTGATTGTAAAGTTAGCTTGAAAAGAACTCACCTCGCTCCAATGAGAAAAAATGCTCTATGGTACTATAAATTAAAATAATAATCTGATCTTATGACTTCAATTTACGTCTACTTATTCGCCATAATAATTGCAGTATTTATCACTGTGTCTTTGTTGCAATGGCGCCAGAAATTAAAAAGGCAACACTTGTTTCAACTTGAAACACCGGTTCAATGGGTGACGTTTATTCAAACCAATGTAGCCATATTTTATTTTCTACCTGAACCATTAAAAAATGAATTACTTGGCCACATCAATGTTTTCTTAGCAGAAAAGTATTTTTCTGGACATGCAGGGTTAGAAGTAACTGATGAAATGCGCGTGACTATTGCTGCACAAGCATGCCTGCTGTTGTTGAACAGAAAACACAACTACTACCCCCATTTAAAAACAATCATGATTTATCCAGCGGGATTTAAAAATCCCAATCATGAGGACAAGCCTGGCCACCATTTGGGTGAATCATGGGTTCGAGGACCTGTGGTGCTGTCATGGGCAGATGCCAAACATGGTGGATTGAATACCAAGGATGGCAACAATGTCGTGATCCATGAGTTCGCTCATCAGCTGGACCAAATTGATGGTGCTGGAGATGGGCGGCCTCCTTTTGACAGTTCACACATCAAAACTTGGGGAAAAGTGTTAAGCAAGGAATTCAAGAGTTTAATGGTAAAAGCAAAGCTCAGAAAGCGATCTTTCTTCAACCATTATGGAGCCACCAATCCAGCTGAGTTTTTCGCTGTCATCAGCGAACATTTTTACGAACAACCGAAAACTTTCCTGCGCAAACACCCTGATCTATACCAGACACTAAAAACTTATTACAAAGTAGATCCAGCCAACTGGTATTAAGCCTAATTGCATTTCTTTTAAATAAAAATAGGAACCAAAGTAACTTTATTCAGTCTTAAGCGTTAATAACCATAACAAAAAACATAAATCATGCGGGAATTGACATGCTGAATACATACAACAATCACATCACTTCATTTTTAAAAGTGAGCTTAATCACCACCATATTGTTTGGCGGCTTATTGGCACAAAGCTATGCCACTACTTTATTTTCAGATACGATCATGAAAATGAACATTGAATTCAGCGCCACAGAAGCTGAAAGTACAGCGACTCAAACCGCATCGATGACAGTACATAATGAACAAGAATCAAGCATCGCTTTTGGCAATCATCAGTTGGATATTAAAACCACATTTGTTGGTTGGGAAGATGAAGCCAAAGAGCACGAACACGTATTGGCTGAAATCAAAGTACAAAAATTAGATGATGATGGCAGTTATGAGTTGATTTATTCACCTTCATTGATGATTCTTCGCAACGAATGGGCTGAATTGAAAATTGATTCTGAAGACGGCAAAGAAGGTATTGAATTAAAAATGCAATTCAATGACTTTATAAAACTCAAAGATGACAATGCATATCTGGCAGATCCAGTTTGGTTGAATTGGGGCGAAGAGACTGAAGTTAAAGTTGAAGCCTGTTAACGGAACTTAGAGAAATCAGTCACCTTTTATGCTGCTCACTTTATCAGGATCTACCTGACTAAGTGAGCCATTTTAAACACCTTGACTCAAAAACTTTCATTTGAATCATCTTTAAAGAAAATTCACTCCTTTTTTATTACAACCACTCCCTTTAACAATTCTAAACAATTCATCCCATCCTTTTCTTATCGTTTTAAGATCGCTTAATCAACAACTTTACCTTTGTTCAATACACCATTGGGATCAAACACAGCTTTAACTGCTTGCATCAGCTTAATTTCTTCGGCTGATTTTGAATATGTTAGGAACGGTTTTTTAATCAAACCCACGCCATGTTCAGCAGAGATACTGCCATCGAACTGCGCAATCAAACCATAGACATGTTTATTCACTGCCTCACATTGTTTCTTAAATTCAGCTATTTCCATGCTTTCAGGCTTAAGGATATTTAAATGTAAATTGCCATCACCAATATGACCAAACCAAATGGTTTCGAAATCGGGATATTCTTTAACCAGGACATCTTCCAGTTGTTGCATGAATGCGGGCACTTTGGATATTTTGACAGATATGTCATTTTTATAGGGTGTGAAATGAGCAATCGACTCAGAAATGCCTTCACGATACTGCCACAATTGTTGGGCTTGATCCAGGCTTTGGGCGATGATGCCATCATTGACCCACTCAGCCTCCATACCTTGTTCAAAGACCTGCATCGCTAATTCTTCATCTTCATCAAATTCCAACAACACATAAAACGGATGTATGGCGTCAAATGGGTTCTCAAATTCACGGTGAGCCATCACGCACGTCAATGAACGATCAGAAAAGAATTCGAATGAAGAAAGCTGTAATGATTTTCTGGCTAAGGCGAAGACTGACATAACGGCTTCTAATGATGACAAAGCCAGTAACATCACAGCCTGATTGGGTGGTTTTTGTATGAGTTTTATTTCAGCCTCAACCACCACGCCTAAAATGCCTTCAGAACCAATAAAAAGATGTCTGAAATCCAGTCCGCTGGCATTTTTTACCAAGCCTTGATTTAAGTTAAGTATTTCTCCCGCTCCAGTAACCACGGTTAAGCCTAAAATATAGTCTCGAGTTAAGCCATAACGTAAAACTCGAATCCCGCCAGCATTGGTAGCAATGTTCCCAGCAATATGACTGGATCCTGAGGAAGCAAAATCAACTGGATAAAATAAATCTTGTTCTTCAGCAAAGTTTTGTAACTGTTCAGTGATGACGCCTGCACCCACTTTCACTGACTGGTCTATGGGATTAAAGTCTCCGATCTGATTAAACCGTACCATCGAGATGATCCATTCACCTTGGGTAGCCACTGCGCCTGCACTGTAGCCAGTACGCCCTCCAGATGGGATCACAACTTGTTGGTATTGGT
>JBPOFV010000390.1:0-2975 GCA_051252335.1 Marinicella sp.
GGTAATATTTCTTGTAAGTAAATGCACTGAAATTTCAGTCAAATTAATAGTGTTTCAGGGGTATTTAAAGTCGATGGCTGGCACTGAATTATTATGCCAATGGGAAGCTAAAGTTTATGTCTACCTGGATCCCGGATCGGGGTCCGGGATGACAAACTAGAAGGTGTTAGTCGATTTTTTATTTTGTGCTGCTTCACTTAACATTGGATTTTATGTTGGTGTGAAAAATGCAGTTGTTGTTTTAATGACTTAGATAGTTCTTCATTGGTATTGATTGCCTTGGTTGGCCTTCCTTCGAAATGACAGATAAAGAAAGCAATGATAGGCTTAAAGAGCATTCAGTTTGTTGATTTATCACCCCTCAATCCTCTCATGAGAGGGGAAGAATATATGCTAACCTTTACCACCATCAACCTGCTCAGTGCTGTAACTGAATGAAATTAGCCGCCAGCTGGTGGCTTCATAGATGTATTTTTGGTTTATTGTTATGCGGGTGGCATTCATGGGGAAGTAGCCAGTGATAAGCAGTAGGTTATTTTCATCAATCATGCCAGATTCAATGGTGGGTTTTATTTTGCTGAAAATACTGTGGTCTCCTTTGAAGTTATAAATTGACGCAAATGCTTGGTCCAATTCAGCAACGGTGATTTGTGACTGCCAAAATTTTGAAATGTGATGATGAAAAATTTTCATGCTTTTGTTTTTAGCCGCTTCCATAAAATATGACATGCTGTGAATTACCAAGTTTTCTTGTTGCTGTACTGAGGGTTCTGTGCGCTTTGTTGAAGCTAAAGGATTTAGGTGTTCTATGGCGTAGATTTTCCAGTCACCAGCTTCTTTAAAAAAATCCACGCGGGTAGGAATCTTGGTACCATTGCCATTGATCACTTCACCTGAAATGCTACCTTTGTTGTTTACAAAATGCCGGGAATCCCATGATGAACTTTGAACATTATGCATGCCATGACTAACTAGGTAGTCATTTATTGAATCAGCATCAACAACAACATAGTCAGAGAGCAGGGTGCTGGCTTGGTTCGATTCTCCAGCAGTAATCGCTTCAAAATAGTCATCGGCCACTCGGGTCATACCTCCAGTGTAAAAGAATAAATAACCAAGAAGTAAAGCCACTACCACGGCCACTGTCGTTATTGCTTTCAATATAAATTTCATGACACACCTGTAAGATAAAAAATCGATAATGGACTGTTGGGCCTTTTTAGTCTTGAAAAAGTAATGAAATTTTCATGAAATTTGACATTACATTCAACAAAGGGACGGCAGTTTTGATTTTCAATGTTTAAAAGGCCACCTTAATACGTACTCTATGAAACCGGGGTTTCAATTCCATTGATTTGCTACAATCACTATTTTTGTTCATACCTTGTATTGTTTATGTCACAAAAGCCAATAAATAAGCCTGCTAATGATTCACCGAAGCTATTAGGGGGTATCAGAGTCCTGGATTTAAGTCGTATTCTTGCTGGCCCTTGGGCAAGTCAGACATTGGCTGATTTTGGAGCGACTGTTTGGAAAATTGAAAAACCTGGGGTGGGTGATGACACCCGTCATTGGGGACCTCCTTATTTGCATGGTGAGTCATCGGAAGACTCACTTTCAGCTTATTTTATCGCGGCCAATCGTGGCAAGCATTCTGTGTGTATCGATATCAAGCAAAAGCAGGGGCAGCGTTTAGTTATTGAATTGGCTAAGCAGGCTGATGTTTTGCTTGAAAATTATAAAGTGGGTGGTTTGAAAAAGTATGGATTGGATTATGCAAGCTTGAGTCAAATCAATCCTCGCTTGATTTATTGTTCCATCACTGGTTTTGGTCAAACTGGGCCTAAGGCCAGAGAGGCAGGTTATGATGCCATGATTCAGGCCAGTGGTGGTCTAATGAGTGTGACGGGAGAGCCTGAGGCAGTGGGTGGCAAGGCG
This sequence comes from Marinicella sp., assembly GCA_051252335.1. Taxonomy (GTDB): domain Bacteria; phylum Pseudomonadota; class Gammaproteobacteria; order Xanthomonadales; family Marinicellaceae; genus Marinicella. The sequence continues at coordinate 1,939 of JBPOFV010000390.1, forward strand.
CAGAAAGTAGGGGTGGCGGTGACGGATTTAATGACAGGTATGTATGCCTCCAATGGCATTTTGGCCGCGTTAAACTACCGGCATGTAACAGGAGAAGGCCAGCACATTGATTTGTCATTACTGGACACCCAAATAGCCATGTTAGCCAATCAAGGCATGAATTATTTGGTCAATGGGCATGTGCCTTTGCGTCATGGTAATGGTCATCCCAATATCGTTCCCTATCAAACATTCACTTGTAATGATGGACAGATCCTTTTAGCTGTTGGCAACGATGAGCAGTTTAAGCAGGCCTGCCATGTGCTAGAACTCAATGAATTGGCAGCAGATGATCGATTCAAAACTAACTGCGATCGGGTGAATAACAGGAACTGCCTGATCCCTCTAATGGCCAAAGCTTTTTTGTCTCACAGTTGTCAGCATTGGTTGGTATTGTTAAATCAAGCTGGAGTTCCTTGTGGGCCCGTGAATAACATTGAACAAGCCATGAATGATCCCCAAGTTAAGCATCGCAATATGGTGTTTGATATGGTGGGTAACAACAAGCAAAAAATACCACAAATAGCCAATCCGCTGAAATTTTCAAAACTGGAATTGTCTTATCAATTACCACCGCCGATGCTAGGTGGCTCTACTCAAGAGGTGTTAACACGAGAGCTGGGTTTAACTGAAACTGAAATTTCTGAGTTAATGAGCACGGGGATCATCAAATAAACGTAAGAGTTGAAGTCATGGAATTTACCCAGTTTTTGATGAGCGGCTCATTCTGCGAAACTTATGAGATCTGATGAGGACATTTGGAGAAAATAGTACTTATTTATATATCACACACCACGTAATTTATTTATATGAAAATAGTTTTTGTTTGCAGGTTGGATGAATAGCTTGGAGGCCAAAAAAGGAAAATTTAGCTTATAACTTAAAGCAGGGAAATAGGATGTCAGTTTACTGAGATTTCAATGTAAACTGATATATCTCACACACCCCTCATTCCCCTCTCTAGAGGGGAGGTGGCGTCATATGATTTCGTGTTTATT
>JBPOFV010000391.1:0-2967 GCA_051252335.1 Marinicella sp.
GCACTCATAATATACCATCCTATGCATGGCGGTTTTCGCCGAAGGTGGGCAGCTATCGCGTCCTGCTAGCGCTGCAGGCCCACGTTCATATAGGCCAAGAAGTGGAGTTAGGGCTACTTCATGTGTGGGGTTGGTGAGCGCAGCGAATCAGAACTGCACTCATAATATACCATCCTATGCATGGCGGTTTTCGCCGAAGGTGGGCAGCTATCGCGTCCTGCTAGCGCTGCAGACCCACGTCCATGTAGGCCAAGAAGTGGAGTTAAGACTACTTCATGTGAGGGATTGGTGAGCGCAGCGAATCAGAACTGCACTCATTTTATTCAGTTAATGGTTACGGTTTTCGACGTAGGAGAAAGAAGTGACCATTGACTCACCTTAAATGGGTCCAAAGATGCGTATATGCCAATGCCAATCGTTCAGCCAATTGTTCATTGGTACTGGAACCACCATGTCCGCCTTCGGTGTTTTCGTAATACCAAATCGGATAACCATAGGAAATCATCTTGGCTGCCATTTTTCTGGCATGACCAGGATGTACACGGTCATCACGGGTTGAGGTATAGAAAAAGGTTGCCGGATAGTCTATGTTGGGTTGCATGTTTTGATAAGGACTGTACTCTTTGATATAGGCCCATTGTTCGGGTATATCAGGGTTACCGAATTCACCCATCCAACTGGCACCCGCCAATAATTTATTATAACGCTTCATATCAAGCAGAGGTACACCACAAATCACAGCGCCATAAAGATCTGGCCTTCTGGTCATAGTCGCCCCCACCAACAAGCCACCATTAGAGCGTCCTTCGATGCCTAAGTGGTCTGCAGAGGTGATTTTCCGTTTAATCAGATCTTCTGCAACTGCTTCAAAATCTTCATAGGACTTAGTGCGATTTTCCAATAAAGCAGATTTGTGCCATTTAGGTCCATACGCACCGCCGCCCCGTATGTTGGCTGAGACAAAGACCCCGCCACGATCCAACCACAACTTGCCATAAGCACCTTCTAACGCTTCATAAGATCCTGAGTATGAAGGGGTTAACGAATTCCTGAAACCTCCGTAGGAAAAAATATGCGTTGGGTTTTTACCATCGAACTTGGTACCTTTGTTCATGACAATAAAATAAGGGACAAAAGTGCCATCTGCTGAACGCGCAAAAAATTGTTCAACTTGATAGGGGGTTGGATCAAAACTTTGCGTTTGCGATTTAACTGCCTTTGGCTTTAAACGCTCACCATTGACATGAAATAAGGTAGGTGGCGTGATAAATGATTCATATTCTGCAAAAAAACTACCGCTTTTATTATCAATTCCCGTAACTGTGATAGAACCATTGGCAGGAAAATCAACCGCTTCGGCATCCCAGCCGCCATCTACCGGCCGGTAGACATAAACCTGGCTCACCACATCAGTCAACATCGTGACAATAACAGCATCATCTGAAGTACTGATACTCTCTATGTTTTCATTGGGTCTGGGGTTCAAAAACACCGACCAGTCACTGTCTTCAACCAGTGATTTTTGACCGGTTAAGACATCTGGATTAATCATTAAGACCATGCCTTCGGTCAGAAACTGCCCCTGATAATTCCAATCTTCTTTTAAAGAGATGACAACTTTGCCTTGAAAAACGCTGTTGACCACAGCCGAACTGGGCAAATCAAAAGGCAAGGCTTTGCCATCAACCCATTGATAGTATTGATTGGTCCAAAAAGAAGTGCTGTCAATCAAAAAGTCTTTGGCTTCATCACCCTCTCCAGATCGGAAAGCAAATACAGACACTGACTTTTTATCAACTGTCATTAAGGTTTCTGCTTGTTCTAGATCAGTCCCCCGTTGCCATAATTTCATGATTCGCGGGTAACCAGAATCTGTCATAGAATCTGCACCAAAATCAGTACCAACGAATAAATGATCCTTATCTCGCCAATTAACTCGCATTTTTGATTTTGGTAAAGAAAAACCATCTTTGATGAACTTTTTGGTTTTCATGTTGAATTCTTGCATCATCACTGCATCCCCACCACCTGGCGAAATTGAAACCAAACATTTGCGGTACTCAGGTGACAAGCAATTCATTCCTTTGAACACCCAGTTTCCTTCATGATCTGCATTGTATTTATCCATATCCAGGACAGTTTGCCATTTAGGGTTGTCATGTTGATTAAAATCTTTGAGCTTTGTTCTGCGGTAAATGCCACGAGGGTTTTTATCATCTTTCCAGTAATTATAAACCCACTCACCTCTTTGATTTACTGAAGGTATTCTCGATTTATTATTCAATGTTTCCAATGCTTGATCATACAACTCTTGGTATAAGGGGTTCGCTTTGTATTGATCTGCTGTATTTTTATTTTGCCCCAAAACCCAATCCATTGATTTATCAGCATCTACATCTTCAAGCCAAATATAAGGATCATTATCTGTATCTTTGGCATGCGAATTGAATGCCAATGTATTCAGTGTCAACACCAAGGTGACTAAGAAAATTGTTCTCATCTGTAATCTCAATTCTGAAAGAACAAAGATATTAACAGTTTCCATTTATTATTTACAGTCACCTTAACTTGAAATAAGACGAAAGTGACTTTATGCACAGAGCAATCAAACACTATTTTGTCAGCTATTTTCTGCCATGCGGTCTATATGACAACTCTGAGGAATATTTATGAAGTATCAATTTAAGTGTTTGCTGTTATTTTTAATGATCTCTAAATTATCACTAGCGGCTCAATGGGAAACCTCTAGCGCAGATGAACAAACCACACTCATTGAGTTATTCACATCAGAAGGTTGTAGCTCCTGCCCACCGGCTGATGCTTTTTTAAGCCAATTCCAGAACTCTGATGATTTATGGAATCAATATATTCCCATCGCATTTCATGTGGATTATTGGGACTATATTGGCTGGAAAGATGTGTTTGCAAGCCCTGAGTTTTCAGCCAGACAAAGATCACATAAACAAC
>JBPOFV010000392.1:0-2967 GCA_051252335.1 Marinicella sp.
AAATAAAAGTATGATTAATAAAACATTGACTGAGTATTTCATGACTGTGTTAAGCCTCTTTGATTGATTATGATTTTTATAATGACAATGTAAGTTATGTTGTCTAACAATGAATTTTCAAGTAGGTCACCTTAGACGAAATCAAATGAGTCTTTCTGGTAAGAGTTATAACTAATATGGGCATTTAAGATTCCTCACACAAGAAGGCTTATCTAACACAACTAAATACCACATGGTCCAACAGTAGGCGCTTTAGGCGAATAGGGTGTCTCTTCAATGCAAATTTGTTGATTTCTGGCTACGGTCATAATTAATTCCATTTAAAAGTATGATTTTGATCTTTAATGATGAATTTTTCTGCAGCAAATGTCTTATGGGCGTGTAAGAATTGATTGAAAGTGATGCATGTCCCAGATTAGTTCTCATGTTATTGATTTATTTCTTACTTTTCACCTTCATGTATTTTACTTTCCTACCTGTATTTTGACATTCATAAAAGTAATTTTCTTTAGCTATTTCACGCAATTTATTTATTGCTCTCTTGCAGTTCTCCTTGCCAGCAAAACCGGTCATGAAACGCACTGACTCGACTTCATTGTCTTTTATTTTGTAAATTTTTATCATTGTTTCATCAATTGTGCCCTGGGGAACATCGGCAAGGTATGCTGTTGGATTACCCTCTTCATCAGTCCAGTCAACTTTGCTCAAATCAATTCCAGCACATAAAGACGATGGAACACAACCACCAACTAAAAGTATTGCAACAAAAATATTTTTCATTTTTTTATCCTTTTTTAATTTATTAATTGTAACTGAGTTTTATTAATTAATAACCACTTTAAGCACTAAATTGCCTTTGATAAACAACGTTTTTGTCGGATATTCTGCGAACTTTTTATGATAATATATATGGACAATATCTTTATGGGAGAATGAACAAATGATAGGTGTGCGATTAATTTTATTGATAATTATTTTTCAATTGTCATCTGCCATAGGCCTTGCACAGCAAGACATTGTTGAAATAGGTTATGAGAATTTGGCAACAGTTCAGGTATCGAATTTAAACACTTCAAATATAATTGTATACTTTAAAGACGGACCAAGGAACAAGAAGCATATCTATGTGCCACCTTACTTAAGTATCAATTTAAATGTGAATACTGCTTCATGGAAAGAATATTGTGAAAGCGTTGATCAAAGCACACTAGTTAGAATCCCATTCAACTATGCTGTTAGGACAAAGACGGTTGACGATGAAATCATGGCTTCGCTCAAAGCTGATTTGGATTCAGCTAATAATAGTATTTTGAATGATTTACCAGAACGACTTACAGATTGGCCAACAAAATATATTGAGTTATTTGGCGTTTATGTAGATGATGATTTAAATGAAGTACATGTACCAATTCATCAATACCCGACTATCAAGGATGTATCTGAAATTGGCGCAATAGACAATAATCTAACCCTTTCACAAGTAGGCAGAAATGCTAAAATCAGGAATACGTGTGATGTGATTAAAAGATTGCTTGAGGAAAATAATTTCTACATTTATTACACAACTCCTGTTATTTCTACTGCTGCAAATTGGGTATCGGTCGCTTTGAAACAATTTTATGATTCAAGTCATTTTGATGATTTAATAAGAACAGAAGATCAGTCTGGATCTGTCTCAACTATAACTAAAATGGAGCGAAACAAAAGAGGTCATGGTTTATCATTGGGGGGATTCAGATTTAATACTGGAAGCAAGGATGCAAAAGGCGAATCCATTTATACTGATAGCAGAAAGAGATATGTAAACGCTAAATTCATTCAAAAAGTCAGCCAAGCATATCTCGCAGACTATGGAATCATTTCAAATGTGTCAGCAGATAGTCCAGAGTTCAACATTAACAATGTTGTAGACCTAATATCCAAAGACATCATCGAAGACCTTGATCCAATTAAGTTTGAAATTGACCAAGAAAGAAGAAAGTTAATAGATGGTGCAATAGAAAGATCTATGACGAGCAGTGAACTAAGTAGATTAAAAGCAAATAACAAATTCATATCTGACCAAAATCATTCACACAAGTTGAAGTTTAAAAAAGGTGATGCTGGCACAGAAGAAGACATCACTGAGGGCGAATCTTTTACTGATGATAGAGGGGTTGATTATACCTTTGATAATACCCAAGGCTGGGTGCCTACAAGTTTAACTCTATATTCATCATCAGATATCCAAAAGAAAAGTAGTTTTGATTCATATAACACACAATTTACTCGAATAGGCGACTCGTTTTTTAAGAGGTTTAGAGGCGAAGTGGTTGTCAGTCCCGTTGTGGCAGGACATGTTAAGTCAAGCTATGCAGAATTTAGAAATGACTTGATACAAACCATGTCAGATAAAATGGACGAGCAAATTATCAAATTCAACGAAAAGCTAGAATCTTTAAGGCCAACACATACGTATAGAATAATGAACGACAGGATTCAAAATAACAAAGATAATGCGGATTCAGTAAAATATTGTACAAACAGAGGCCATGAAGAATTTGTTTCATCTACATATTGGATGGAATATCTGGGAAGTGGTACTGATGCAAGAACAGGTGGCACTTGGAGGGATGTAAGCGAAGTTGTTTGTAGATAACACCTTAGTTATTAATAAATTAATTTCATGATAGAACCAATTTCTGATGTAATCAAAAATAACACATAACTCATTTTTTCTTGGTTATATAGCCTTATCAATAGGACATTCCTTGGGGCTATATTTTTCTCGAAACAAAACCACTCTAATATGGATTTTATTTATAGTGATGTTTCCACAGAATATATTTTAATTGTAAAAAGAAATGAAATCACTTTTATTAGTAGTATCTGTTTTTTTCCTACATTTAGTCGGTAATACCCCCATTTTTAACTGACGCCAAAAACAGAATTCATGCGACCATTAAGGGAGGTCGCCCACCGTTTGCT
>JBPOFV010000393.1:0-2959 GCA_051252335.1 Marinicella sp.
AATTAAGCCTCTTGGATTTTATGTTTTCTAGTTTGGATTGATATTCATTCATGCTTTATTTAAAAATATTAAACAATGATGTCAGACCCTTTTAATTCTTTTGATGTTTGTAGCCATGATCAAAACTTCTCAATTTGGCTAAAATTGTCGGCCAGCTTTTCCATTTCGCCCGTTTCGTGCAGCCAATGATAAACAGTGTCTAAATACTTGTCACCTTCTTTAAGAAATACCATTTGATCACCTAGGCCGTTATTTGCAATGGCTATGACATGCTCTGGGAAGTAACCAAAACCATGACATGATTCTGTTTCTTTGATGATGTGATAACAAGTTCTTGATATTCTTTTCTTGCTCGAGGTATCCCTTATTGGATAAAACTCCCAATCGTACTCTTTGGTTACGCCTTCTCCACCATTTTCAATTTTCATGGCTTCACGGTAATCATGAGGAATGCTTGCTCCCAATTCTTTTTCAGTTTTTAGTATCTCTTCTTCTGATATTTCAAATGGCATTGTTGTTTTCCTTTAAGAGTGCGGTAACTTTGTTGAATATTGAATTGAAGCCTTCCTGTTCGCCTGAAACTTTGCGAATTTGAAATGAATCTCCATCAGTCATTAACTCAGCTTTGCAGTTGGCAGCATTGATAGGGATCCATGCGCAGATATCTATGCCAAAACCATTTTTCCATCCTGTGTTTTATACTGAGATGAATTGTTGATTGTCTAAATGTTCAAGTACTTCAATTGCTAGATCCGTGGCATACTGGCCTGGTGTTGTTACACTTAGCCATTCTAATTCAGGGTGTCCTGTAATTTCTATGGTCATTTATTCAGCATTCTCATGTTACTTGAATAAGATATCAGTCTCACTTGCAGTGAAATTATTGTCATTCATATGGGTGGGTACGTCATTGACGATTTTGATTACTTTGAAGAAGAATGGGTCTTCTGATTCATCGTCATTGATATACACGCACCCGAAAAACTTGCCATTCAAACTGCATAAATAATTAATGATGTTATCGAGTGTTCTTCGATCCCTATTGGTACCTCCGCTGAAAGAGATGTGCAAGCTGCCATTCACAAATTCCACAGAACAGGGATAATGAATATTGATGTTGGTTAATTCTTTTAGGATTGCATCCTTGTCTGGTGATTCATGGCTGCAAAGCCATCCATGGTATCTATACATGTTTTATTATTTCTAAATTGCTTTTTCTTTAATTGAGCCAGTAAGATTGATGATCATGATTAAGCCGTTACCATCAGTTTCTTTATATGGTTTTGTCTTCGGCTTGAATGAGTTGTTCAGAGTATGATTTAGCTTCATGATGTTGGTAATATATGTGTTACCAACAATGTTACCAACTAGAATGGCGGGTTGTAAAGAAGTCTTATGAAACCTTATTAAGCATCGAATCAAGCAATATCAATGGGTTTAGTGTGAAAATGATGCTTTGTGAAGTGTTATGGAACCATAAAATGGTGCCCGGGAATGGAATCGAACCATCACGGTGTTACCACCGGGGGATTTTAAGTCCCCTGCGTCTACCAATTTCGCCACCCGGGCTTTTTTGCTGGCTCATGCTTTCTGAGATCAGCATATTCTGCGTCGAAACTTCCTCAAGCACATGCGTGCATTCGTAAGTTGTCTCCTTGACTTTGCTAATCTCATAAACCATGAGCCTTGCAAAAAATAGTTCCTTTGTTTTTTGTCAGACTCAGAGTGAAAGAGGGCTGTCAAAAAATCTTTTGTTTTCATTTGAAAACGGCTTTGTATTTTAGTGTAAAAATATGAAGTGTAAAGTCTTTTCATATTTTAGTTTCGATTTTGGAGGCTGAACCCGGAATCGAACCGGGGTAGGCGGATTTGCAATCCGCAGCATGACCACTCTGCCATCCAGCCAACTTAAATCAAATGGCCTTCCTTTCGGAAGACTGGTCATTTTCCTCAATCTTTAATCACAAAGCAAGTATTTAAAGAGAGAGAAATAAAAAGGGCCGTAAAATTGTGTTTACAGCCCTTTGAGTATCTGGAGCGGGAAAGGAGGTTCGAACTCCCGACCCCAACCTTGGCAAGGTTGTGCTCTACCACTGAGCTATTCCCGCTTAGAGGGTGCACATTTTAGCTTTAATGCGTTTATTGTCAAATTATTTTTTACAGAAATGCTGAATTATTTTCTGAAACAGCGGCAGGTACTGCTTTGTTTATTCTTTCATCAATGGCCAAGCAGCTCTGAGGTAGACATACATGGAGTATAAAGTCAGGCTGGCAGCAATGTAGAGCAGGATCAATCCAATGTTATAGACAGGTATAAACCAAAGGTCAGCTTCATACAATAAGAAACCAATGGCGGTCATTTGGAACACTGTTTTTATTTTTCCGACCATGGCCACATTAACCGCACCCCGTTCACCGAGTTCTGCCATCCATTCACGCAAAGCTGAAATGGTGATTTCTCGGCCAATAATCACGGCTGTGGCAATGACCATAAGTTCTGTCGGATGGTCTTGTAATAAGATGATGAGTGCCGTAGTAACGGTTAACTTATCAGCCACGGGGTCTAAAAAGGCACCAAATTTCGAAGATGTTTTGTGTTTTCTGGCGAAATAGCCATCAAGAAAATCTGTTATGCTGGCTAAAACGAAAACCCAACAAGCAACGAACCTTGACCATTCAAATGGTAGGTAGAAAAACAAAATCATGACTGGGATCAGAATGACCCTGAGTACAGTCAATGCATTGGGTAGGTGTTTTGTCATCGGTGCTCTACAAAAATTTGTGACTATTTTAACAATCAACTGACCTTTGTGGTGCAAATATTGCATGTTGTTGAAAATTGTTTGCAATTTTCACTTCGACTGCGCTCAGTTAGCGATGAGACTTCGACTGCGCTCAGTTAGCGATGAGACTTCGACTGCGCTCAGTTAGCGATGAGACTTCGACTGCGCTCAGTTAG
>JBPOFV010000394.1:0-2949 GCA_051252335.1 Marinicella sp.
GATCAGCCCAATGATTGATCGCAGCAGCTGCACCTGAAGACAAACCAATACCTATCAAGCCCCAAATTACCAGCACCCATTCAGATTCTGGAAAATTTCGCATGGAAAGCAGCATCCCTACAAATGCTGTGAATAAGATCAGAAGTACCACTTTAGGTTTGGTTAATTCGAGGTATTGTTTGAATTGGCTCATGTGATTTCTTTTGCTGGTTTTCTGGTTTTGTACAACAGTACGACCATATTCAGTAACAGTAATGCAGCCACACCATTATGCATGGTGGCTACAACTAAAGGCAAAGAATATGTGACATTGATGATACCTAACAAAATCTGAATCACCAATAAAGCCAATAAACTGAGCCCCAATGGCATCAATTCACGATTGCGAGTAAGTTTAAAAATCAACCAAGAATAATAAAGCGTCAACAACACAAAACCCAATCTGTGGGTCATTTGTATGGCCATGCGTGCTGGACCATCTTTAACCCCAAATTCATAGTTAGGGCCGTATTTTTTAAACAAATCAAAACCTTGAACAAAATCCATCTCAGGAATCCACACACCATTGCATTGAGGAAAACCCACACATGCCAATGCGGCATAATTTGAACTGGTCCAACCACCCAAGGCAATTTGTATCACCAACAGCACCAATCCCACCACAATCATCCAGCGTTTCACATGCCCGGCATACCGGTATGGTGACAGACCAGGGGTGTGTGAACAAGCCAACCACACCAATAGACTCAATGTGGTTAAGCCTCCTAGTAAATGACTCATGACTATACTGGGATGCAGCTTGAGCGTTACAGTCCACATGCCCAATGCAGCTTGAAAGAGAATGACAAAACAAGTCACCAATGGCAGTGCATAAGATTCAAGTTTTCGGCGTCTATAAGCCCAAATGAATAAGGCCAAAACAGTCAGAGAAAGGATGCCTGCAAGGTAACGATGAACCATTTCTTTCCAAGCTTTTGCCACTTCAACAGCACGCTCAGTAAATGATTCATTGGCTTTTTCAATCTCATGAGCTTCATTGGGCCATGCTAAATGGCCATAACAGCCTGGCCAATCTGGGCAGCCTAAACCAGCATCTGAAAGTCTTACATAAGCACCCAAAACCACCACACATAATGTCAACCCAACAGCAAACCAAGCTAAATGTTTGTATTTCATATCAATCGCCTTTTCTTTTAACCAACAATGATAAATCTCTGATGATTTCAGTTGATGTGTTTTCTGACGTGAATGCCATCATTAAAAACCCTTCGGGCGCTACCACAAATAATCCTTCTCCATCACCCAAAGATACTTCTGACAATTGATCCATCACTTGAGTCAATGCGTCATTGCCAGATGTGGCTATTTTCTTAACATGCGGAAAGGCGTCACTTATCTCTTCACTGAAGCCATCTGCCCATAACATCAATTTTAATTTTTCCGCTCTATGACCTAAGCTCAATCGGTATTTATGCAAGTCATTTTCTAGCTCCAAGCACTGTTTTCCACATGGGTCAGGCACCCTTCTGACCAGTGTCCAATGGCCCAATAAATCATCAGCCCAAGGTTCATCGGTATAGTCTGCGACTTTAACCAATGGTGAAATAAAGTGACCATTGTTCTTGGTAGTTTCCGGATGATAGTCAATTAAGCCAGAGCTGAGTAAATAAGCGACCACTACTGGCGCAGTAAACAACAACACAGTAAATATAATTGTTAATCTATTTTTTGTTTTAGCTTGCATACTATTTCTTCATATATGTTTTTCTTAGAAAAATCATGTAAATTAAACACAAAACCAATGACATGGTAAACCACTGAATGGCATAAGCCTGATGTTTTGCTACCGTCATTCTGGGTAATTGCCAGTGTCTTTTATAACCATATTCCATACCAGGATCCAGCTTCAATACTCGAGCAAGGATTATACATTCATCCATGTTGTTTTGTTTACAATGTCGAGATTTCAGTAGTTCAGTCACGGGATTTTGAGACAAATAGGTTACATGTTGGACGGCTTGCTCTAAAACCTGTTGCTCACCCAATTGAACACCAGGCACAGGCCAATCTGCTAACAAGCCAGTCAATTCAATTTCTGCAAAATTGTCAATCTCAAGGTCGATTAATTCTTGATTACTCCATCCACGGTTAATTAACAACCATATGTCATTGTTCGTTTTGAATACAGTAAAGACAAAATAGCCAATTTGCCCATCCATGATTTGATTGTCTAATAAAAAATGAGTGTTGCTGAATTGGCCTGTAATTTGAACATGATCAAATGGCTCAAGTGCCTGCCAGTCTTTTACTGTTTTTGGTAAATGGTTTTTACCACCTTTCATTTTTACTTCAATATCCCTCTTTTCATCAGCCCGACTTAATTGCCAAAATCCGGCCCAAAGCATGACCAACAGGATCAATAACCACAACAAGGAAAACATCCATGGAAATCTTTTGGACAACATGCTTAATCAGTCAACAATATCAAGGATTGAGAAACCTGGGTTGGTTGGGTTCAACCCAGCCCATTTTTGCTGCCAAAATAATAAACAAAAACAACAGTACGCTGAGCACCACTCTGACGGTTAAAAATCTCACCGTGTTTTTACTTTGACCTTTGCCCTTAACCAAATAAAACATGGCGGAACCTAGACTGAAAACAATAAACAATAACATGACAATGATGACGTATTTCATAGGCGGATGGGTCTGTATAGAATGAGCGGTATTTTAATTGATTTAAAGTAAAAAACCCATCAAAGTGATGGGTTTTCAACGCAATGAATTGGCAGTTTTCAGATCAAATAATATAAACGAATATAAACAGGCCTAACCAAACCACATCAACAAAATGCCAATACCAGGCCACGGCTTCAAATCCAAAATGACTTTCAGGTTTAAAGTGCCCTCTGATAACACGAATGGTGATGATGCTGATCATGATTGCAC
>JBPOFV010000395.1:0-2929 GCA_051252335.1 Marinicella sp.
GTAGTTGATGTTTGAGTTTTTTTACTAGAAATAGCTCTATTCGTATCTTTGGTTGATACTATTTTATCTTTCCCATTAGTAAAAGCTTTCTTAAACCCTTCCGAAACAGTTTTAAAAGTTTCCTTTATTCCTTTCTTGGCAATACCCTTCAGTGGGTTTATATAATCTGAAAAACCATCAATCGCTATTGCTGCCACAATCACTAATTCACCAGTAACAGCTTCTGAACGCATAAATGCCTTTTGTTCTTCTACTGAACTATTTTCAGTAGGAATTAATCCAGTAATTTGAGCTTCTTCAATCATAAGAGGAACATATCCAGTTGGATCTGTTCCTGCTAATGGATTATTTAGAATGTAACTATAAGGATTAATACCCTGACTGGTTACACCATGAATAAACGGATCAACAGATAGGAATCGTCCGTTGTTGAAGTCATACATTCGGCCATTCATATGGATCAACTCAAAATTATCCAAATGCTCATGGTCAGTAAATCCACGCTTGGTGATATCAATACTGCCATCTGAACTGAAGTCCAATTGCGGATGAGACATGTCATAAATATTCCAAGTATCACCATTCCTCGGTTTACCAAAGGCATCATAACTCATGGTTTTTACCACAATGTTGTTCTCATCCAGTATCTGAGTGGTTGAACCTAAACGGTCTTTCTGCATGAAATGATGTTCTATGCGATTGTTGTTTTTAACCGTTAGGGTGAGATAATCACTGACCTGTAGTTTCAACTCTTTGGTCAAGAACACTAAATCGATCACTTCCTCGAAATAAGGCCCTGCGTAAACTGTTGCTTCTTTAGAACGGATTGGGCTGGTTGGATCGAAACTATCTTCGTATTTCAAGTACCTTTGCTGATCGACACCATATCGAAAATCAATTTCACTTTCAACGTTTTCACCAACTTGATCTCTGGCATGAATCAACAGATTGTTGGCGTCATAAACATAGTGGCTTTCAAATGTACCCAACACATCCAATATACGATTTCCCTTCAAGTCATAACTATAATCAATGGTTCCGTCTCCATTGATTAATACTGCTGATGTAATTGCATTAGGTCCAGCATTTCTTTCTTGGTCATAAGCTTGGGTATTTGAATAATCACTCTTTCTAACTAAATTCCCTAATCCAGCAATATCATAATCATAAGTAATGGTATTACTGTGACCATTACCTACAACTGAAGATGATTTAAGACGTTGTAATTCATCATAAACAAATGTTTCTGTGGTCTGACCTAAAATACCATTGTTCTGTTCGGTGATGTTACCCCAGGCATCGTATTCATAATTAAATATTTGGTATTCGCCACTACCTGTGGAATGATCAATCCGTTTAACTTGACCTGTTCCATCATGATAGAAATATTGTGAAACTGCTGAACTATTCAAATGTTTGACTTCAACCTGTCCACGATGATTGAATGAAATATTTTCCATTAAATCAATCGGATCAGGATCACTCTTGGTTTGTTTTAACAAACTACCATACAAATCATAATGATTGACTACTGAATAGAATGAATCACCATCATCGCGAATATATGCGCGGTTATAGACTGTTTGTTTCAGAAAGTTGTAGTTTTCATAGTAATGATAATCAATTGAAAATTCACCGACATAAGCCAAATCACTTAATCCTCCAAACACATCAATTAATTCAATATCTTGGTTAATAACACGACCAAATTCATCGTATAAATATGACTTATGTTGAGCGGCTGAAAAACTCGTCGGTTCTTGGAAATTACTGTCTCTGAATTCATTACAAACAGACGTCAAACTACCGCAACTGTTCGAATAGGTAAAATTATCTCGATAAGAGCGAACATCACTTAATGGTAAATAAGCTGCGTCTACATTCCAATATTTTGTGGCTAATCGACCTAATGGGTCATAAATGGTGTAATTACCATCACCTACTTGACCCAATTGCTCAGCATCTTGTTCAAAGATCACTTCGCCAAATGAATTGTAGCTGAAGTATTTGATACCCATGTTGGGGTCATCAACTGATTTTTTACGACCTAGATCATCAAACTGAGTTACGATTTCGTTATAAACTGCATCGGCAATGATGTATGGATTACCCATTGAGTCATACCAGTATTTAGTGGTTTTATCTGTAGCATCTTTGGTGTGTCGTAATTTACCTTGTGAATCATAAGATCGATACATGGTTAAGGAGCTGTTCAAAGTGGTTTCACAGCCAGCTCCATCGTATTTGGCTGTCACTTCAGTTTTACCTTGAACTGGTGTATACAACGTGTCGCGCCAACAATTGGCATCTCCATTACCAACTAAATCACCAACTCTGACCATTCTCTCAGACATTCGACCATAATCATCATAATCATCTAAATTAAAATACGGTGTGGTATTCAATACAAATGGTTGGGTGATCAGTTCAGTTTGTCCTAAGGGGTTAGTCAGAGTTAAAACATAAGACGTACCACCTGAATGTTCAGATTCGGTCAAAACAACTTGGCCATTTTGATCTAACCATTGGGTGGTTTTTGGTGTGCCTGGTTGGTGTGATTCAGTTTTAAAAGCCAACACTGGTTTGTGAATAAAATTGTTATTGAAATAGAAACCTTCATATGCTGACATTTGATAGCCAAATGGGCTTTCGGTGTTAGTGATGGTTTGAATGTTAGCCATGGCTGTTGCAATTATGCTATCAGCCGATGTGCAACCTACAACAGCACAGTTTTGCATATGACTGGTTTGGGTTGACTCTAAATAATCACCGGAGTTATCTTGGACATTTTGTGAAGTAAGAACACCAAATACATCGTAGACCATATTGGTTTTTATATTATTTGGATCTTTGCTTTGGGTTACCTGGCCTGTTGTTACATCGTAAATGTAATTTGTTTTCAAATCTAATACATTATCCTCAGAAGTAC
>JBPOFV010000396.1:0-2927 GCA_051252335.1 Marinicella sp.
TTATTGATACTTAGATCTATACCGGTTCGACCACCAGGGATTAACAACTGATAAATATTGATTGATAAATTTGCAGATTCAAGCTGAATACTTTGCTTGCCAGTTAATTTTAGGTTAGACAATAAAAAATACGGTCCATAGCCTTGCCAAGATCCATCAACTTCTTCTAATTGGACTTCCAAGCCCCATTGTTGCTGAAGAAATTTTTCTAACCGGTCTTGGTACAGAAACTCAAAAGGTAACAACAGACTTAAAACACCTACTGCTAAGCCAGCTAATACGACCATCACAGCCAATAAACCGCGAATTTTAATCCACAATTTAAATAACCAATGATGTTTCTTAGTTTTGGTCACTTGAATCTACAGCAAGACCACATCGTGCTGATGACGTTCATAACTTTCTTCAGCTTGAAAACTGATGCGCTTACCCAAGTCCTCTTCCATTTCAGCCAACGTTTCAGAATGTTCATCAATGATGTATTGCACCAATCGGGCTGATCCAATGACCATGACTTTACTGGCTTTAAACTGCTTAACTGACCGAGTGATCTCTCTGAATAGCTTAAAACTGATGGTTTGAATGGTTTCAATTGAGCCCAATCCATTGCATTTATCACAGGGTTCACATAATAAATCTTGTAGGTTCTCTGTGGTTCGTTTTCGAGTCATCTCGACCAAACCCAATCCAGTAAACCCCAAAACATTGGTCCTGGCAGAATCATCCTTTAAATATTCTTCCAAGGTTTGAATAACATGTTCTTTATGTGAATCTTCAACCATATCAATGAAATCAATGATTATGATACCGCCAATGTTTCGTAATCGCAATTGTCTGGCAATGGTTTGAGCCGCTTCAGAGTTGGTTTTAAATGCAGTGTCTTCTAATGATTTGTAACCAACAAATTGTCCGGTGTTTACATCAATTGTTGTCATCGCTTCATTTTGGTCGAACACCAAATTACCGCCAGATTTTAACGGTACGTTTTTTGCAATTGAACGGTCAATTTCATCTTCAATGTGAAATTGATCAAATAAAGGTCTGGCAGTTTTATATTCTCTTAATTCACCATTCCATTCTGCCGCAAAATCGTGAACAAATGCTTTAATTCGATGAAACACCTCATATGAGTCAATGGTGATTTTTGTGAGCTCTTCATTGGCATGATCACGGACCACCTTTTTGGCCAAAGAAAATTCACTGTAAATTAAATTGGGCGCCTTGGATGATTTAATTCGTTCATCAATTTTGTTCCATAGTCGGTCTAAAAATCGCCAATCTTGGTATAAGGCTGTATATCCAATTTGTTCTGCATTGGTTCTGGCAATTAAACCAAAGGACTGATTATTCTTATTAATGCGGTTCAACAGAACGGTCAGTCTCTCCCGTTCATTTTCTTCTGTAATTCTGGCTGAAATAGCCGTCAATTCCGGGGCATGAGGCATCATCACTAAATACCTGCTAGGGATACTCAATTGAGTGGTGATTCGTGCAGCTTTGCTACCAATTTGATCCTTGAAAACCTGTAAAACAATGGTCTGTCCCTCATGCAACACTTGAGCAATTGAACCATAGTTGGCCTCATAGGCATCATTGGGTTGATCAGCTATATCAGAAACATGTATAAAAGCCGCTTTACTCTCACCAATGTTTACAAATGCAGCTTGTAATCCAGGCAAAACTTTTTCCACCCTGCCGTGGTAGATGTTACCCACGATTGAATGTTGTTGAGATCGTTCAAGCCAAACTTCAGACAGCATGCCATCTTCAACCAGAGCTACTCGGGTTTCAAAATCATTGCTGTTAATTAGTATCTCTTTTGACATGTGGCTAATTATTTTTGAAAATTTTCATAACTCAATTGGGGATTTAATTCCCAGTTTAGTTAATAATCCAGTTGTTTCATACAAGGGTAAACCCATAATGGATGAATAACTGCCTTCAATGTGTTTAATCCACATGGCGGCTAAACCTTGAATTCCATATGCGCCAGCTTTATCCATGGGCTCACCAGTTTCAATATAAGCTCGAATCTGTGCATGGCTGATGGTCGCCATCAGAACATCGTTTTGACTGAGCGCAGTTAACCTTTGCCCTTGAAAATACACACTTACTGATGAGTATACTTGATGTTGGCTGTTTGAAAGTTTAATTAATGTTAAGAATGCATCCTCTGTTGATTTTGGCTTGCCTAAAACAGCACCCTCATGTACCACAATCGTATCTGCCGTAATTATGGGTAAAGTTGTTTGCAGACGTTGTACCGCAGCCTCAGATTTTTCTGTTGCCATTCGTAAACAATATTCGGTGGCAGACTCATCTGGTTTTAAGCTTTCATCGATGTCAACTGCCACGATCTCAGGCTGCCAACCCAACTGCTTAATCAGTTGCGCCCTTCTTGGAGACGCTGATGCCAGTACAATGTTGTAATTACTCACGGTGATAAGGGTGATTACTTAACAGGCTATAAGCTCGATACAACTGCTCTGCAATAATCACTTTAACTAATTGGTGAGGAAAGGTCATCTTTGATAAAGACCAGTTTTGGTGAGCTTGTTGAATGATACTTGCGTCCAGTCCATCTGCGCCACCTACAATGATATTTACATCCAGACCATCCATTTGCCATTGAGATAACTGTTTAGCAACATCTGTGGTTTTGATTGGCTTACCACGTTCATCCAAAGCAATGTTAATTGTTCCAGGTTTGAGCTGTTTGTTTATTAATTCTGCTTCTTTGGCTTTAATTTGTGGCACACTCAAGCCTTTCTGTCTAGAAACAGCAGACATTTCAGTGATATGGATTTTTATATGATTTGGTAATCTGTCGTTATAGGTATTAAAAGCAAGTTTCACCCATTCAGGCATTTTATGCCCAAGGGTCAACAAGCTGACTTTCATTCGTCAGCAGTTTCGTTGATGTCCCA
>JBPOFV010000397.1:0-2912 GCA_051252335.1 Marinicella sp.
ATCTACACGCTCTTCAATGGGTGAATATTCTAGATAAGCTTCGTCCAACACAACAATCACATCCTCAGGCACACTTTTAATAAACTCATACAACTCAGTTTTAGCTAAAAATGAGCCCGTTGGGTTATTTGGATTGGCAATAAATATCAAACGCGTCTTATCATTGATGGCTGCTTTCATAGCCGGCAAATCACAACCCAATGGCATGTCTGCTTCCCATGGCGTGGCGTCTATCATTTGGTGTCCTGCTCCAACTGCTTGAATCGCTATTGGATAAACCGCAAAACTGTATTGTGAATATATGGCACTATGCTCAGGTGTTAAAAAAGCCTCAGCCAATAACACCAGCACATCATTGGATCCGTTGCCTAATGTAATACACCCCATGTCTACACCATGCTTTTCTGCCAATGCTTTTTTCAACTCAAACCCATTGCCATCAGGATACAACGCCAACTCAGACATTTCCGCCTTAATTGCCGCCATGGCTTTGGGGCTCGGACCCAAAGGATTTTCATTAGAGGCCAACTTAATAATATTACTGATTCCCAATTCCCTTTCCAGCTCAGAAATCGGTTTACCTGGGATATATGGATTCAATTTTTGCACGCCTGGTACGGCCATTTTTTTATAATCAGTCATGGTTTTATTGGCTTTTAAACAGAAGCCGATATTGTGCCCATTACAGCTATATAAAGCAAGGTCTGTCCCGGCATATTCAATAATTGTATTTAACTTTTAATTGACTGATGTCAAGGAGATGGTTTTGTATTTCATTAAAATATGACTTTTTCATTATACGACTAAGTGGAACACAAGTATGCCGCATTCACATGTTACTTTTGATCTTGAATTAATTAAGAAATACAACTTATCGGGTCCCAGATATACATCCTACCCAACTGCAGTGGTTTTTAATGATGACTACAGGGAATCACAGCATCAAAAGAATTTAATTGAGTGTCATACATTGACTCAAAATAAACCTTTGTCTCTGTACTTTCACATTCCTTTTTGCGACACCATATGTTTCTTTTGCGCGTGCAACAAAATTGCCACCAAAAAACGAGAAAAAGCGGATGTTTACCTGGATTATCTTGAGCAAGAAATACAAATGCAAGCTGCATTGACCCCTGCTGGACGGGTGGTTGAACAAATGCACTTTGGTGGTGGCACCCCGACATTCTTAACACACCCACAACTCAAGAGAATGATGTCGATGATTGAGCAGCATTTCAATCTAATTCATGATGACCGAAGAGATTATTCAATTGAACTTGACCCTCGTGAAGCTTCACCTGAAACCATCGAATTGTTAGTTGATTTGGGGTTTAACCGATTCTCTATGGGCGTACAAGATGTCCAAGAAAAAGTGCAAAAAGCGGTTAACCGCATTCAACCCATCGAGCTCACAAAACAGGCGATTGAAACATGTAGAGCCAATGGTGCCAAATCAATCAATGTAGATTTAATTTATGGCCTACCACACCAAACCCATTCATCATTTAAAGACACCTTAGCTCAAGTCGTTCAGCTTTCACCCGATCGTTTGTCCGTGTTTAATTACGCCCACATGCCGCATTTATTCATGCCACAGAAACGAATTTCAGCCACCGACTTACCTTCAGCTGATGAAAAGTTGCGTATTTTACAAATGACAATTGAAGATTTAACTGATGCGGGTTATGTATATATAGGTATGGATCATTTTGCAAAGCCAGATGATGAATTGGCCATTGCTCAGGAAAATGGCAGCTTACAAAGAAACTTCCAAGGTTACACCACCCATGCAGAATGTGATCTTTTGGCGATGGGAGTAAGTGCCATCAGCTTGATCAATAATAACTTCAGCCAAAACAATAAAAACTTGGAAGCCTATTATCAACAAATATCATTGGGACAAATTCCAATCATGAAAGGTTATAAGTTGAACCAGGATGACAGTATACGTAAGCAAGTAATTCAGGACTTATCATGCCACTTTAAATTAGATATGAAAGCAATTGAACAGCGATTTAAGATTGTGTTTTCAGATTATTTTGCTGAGGAATTGAATCAACTGAAAACTTTTGAAAAAGATGGCTTGATTAATACCGATAACCAGATAATTGAAGTTTCAAACAAAGGTCGTTTGTTAATCAGAAACATTTGTATGGCATTTGATTATCACCTCAAACAGCAAACCAAACAGCAGTTTTCAAAAGTGATTTAAGTTTGGTGCGAAAGGCCTAATTGAGATTTGATGAGATATTAAATTGTTTGCAATCTGAGTATGTCTTGAAAACAATGACATGACATAATTAAGTGAAGAGTATCAGACCAATCATGGCCAATTAAGATGTGTAGATCAAAATACCTTAAATATTGAATACTTACCAAGATTCAATTTAATCTTCACTTTAGCATTAATCCTTATATTTTTTAATTTCCTTAATTAATCTGGGCATTCTGAATAAATCAATGGCCAGCCTAACGATTATGGATAATATATTTAAGGGTATTATGATTGGCAGCAACAAGATAAATACAATGGTTGACTTGATTGATTTGACTTTGTGCTTTTTTCTTCTTTTTTCCAACTCTGCAATACTAATGGGGTACTTATCTTCTATCATTGGTTTGAGCTTATCAATGTATTTATCAGTCCCACCTAACTTCACCAAAGAAGCGCAAATGGCGTTTACTAAGGTTGGTTCTTGCTGTATTCCTCCATGCAAATAAACACTTGGTTTTTTATATAATGGTTTAGGGCTGTATTTTTTAATGGAATCTTCTTTATTTAAGTCTAAATGTAATGATTCCATTTCTTGAAAAGGCGAAATATTAAGGATCTCATTACCAATTGAAACTTCAAATCTATTATCTGGTTGAACAGCAAATGATAATTCGGCATAATTTTGATTGTTATCTTC
>JBPOFV010000398.1:0-2911 GCA_051252335.1 Marinicella sp.
ATATTGAGGTACCTCATTAAATGAAGCTTTAGCGAAACAATTACAGTCAGTTAAACCGAATAAAATGTCGTAAAGAACAGGATCATGCGATATATCAAATACACCCAATAAACCGTAACCACATAAAGCAAGGTCTTTAAACCATTGGTCCAATCATTGGGTTGGAAAACGCGTTTGGACGCCAGAAAAAAGTAGACTCCAAAGATAAGCACCAGTAAGAACGAGTAGAACCATTCAAAAACACCCTCACCCACTGCCAATGAAAAAGTGGCCACACCCCAAGCCATCAGCTTTGATATCAAAGGCGCAACTAAGGCATGTATGATGAGGATATACGAAAATAAATGAGTGGCAAAGACCAAACTAACAACCACAGGAAAGGGCTGTTTTATATAGAGCAGTAAAACCAACAAAGCAAACATTGGGACCATCAACACCACCAAAGACTTGGCTTGAATTTCAGCCACAGCGTTAAACCTATTGGCAAAAGACTCACGACTTTCATTGCTTGTTGCCAAATGATCAGACACCAATTTACTGGCAATAGGTTGATGGATAAAATTGGTTGAATTGGTGTGATAAATTAAATTAGTTGTAAAGGCGGTATTGCCCCGAAATGCAGCAACCAAGAAAAACAAGATGTTGACCAATAACAACAATTGAAACGGAGACAATCGATTCTTCCGTCTACCAACCATATAATCATTGGTCAGCTGGCCAGGCCGAGATAACAACAACCAAAATGATTTGACTAATTTACCATCCACTTCAGTGACTGAAGTGAAGACATGTTGAGATACTTTATTGAACGATAAGTCCTTGGTAACAAAGGCTTTCTCACCACAATGATGACAGAACTGTCCAATCAGTGTTTGTTCACAGCTTGGACAGTGTTTATTCTGATCATTCATGTCAGTTTTGCTGTATTAATTAACCTGTTGACTGGCAACCCATGCGTTGACGTTATCAGATAGAACCGCCATAGGAACTGCGCCGCCTAATAAGACCAGATCATGGAAAGCTTTGATATCAAAGTCTTCGCCCAAAGCAGTTTGAGCCATGGTTCTGAGCTCCAAAATCTTTAGCATGCCCAGTTTGTAACCCAAAGCTTGGCCAGGCCACACCATATAACGTTCAATTTCAGCCACCACATCCGAATCAACTGTACCTGTGGTTTCAGCCATGTATTTAATGGCATCTTCTCGGCTCCATTTTTTATGATGTAAACCAGTATCAACCACCAAACGAACAGCACGGAATAATTCAGCTTTTAGTCGACCTAAATCACCATATGGATCATTATCATACATGCCCATTTCCTTGGCCACCACTTCAGAATACAAAGCCCAACCTTCCACATAGGCATTGTAAGGTGCAATTCTGCGAACCATGGGTAAACTATCTTGGGCTAAATTCAGTGCTATTTGCCAGTGATGCCCTGGGTTAGCCTCATGATAAGTCAGTGTTTTTAAATCAAATTTTGGCACTGCCTTGATGTCCCTAAGGTTGATCCAATAAATGCCAGGTTGTGAGCCATCTAACTTGGGCGAGGAATACATTCCTCCTGGTGCTGAAGCTTCACGAGCTTTAGGAAAAGACCTGACTTCCACATCATAAATAGGCTGCGTGGCAAATTGTTCAGGCATGCGAACATTAATTTCCTCAATAAAACCATTCAAATCAGCAATCACTGCCGCTCTGCCAGCTTCAGAATAATCATAAAGAAATTGTGGGTCATCATTGATGGCTAACATTCGTTCACCGACAGTACCTTCTGTATGCCCATTGGCCACTAAAATCTCATCCATCTCTTGGCTGATTCGGGTCACTTCATCCAATCCCACTTGATGAATTTGTTCCGCTGACAAATCACTGTCACCCAACATTTTAATCATGTCAGCATAAAAAGCAGCCCCGTTGGGTTGTGCCCATATACCTGAATCGGTGGTGGCTTTATCTAATAATTGCTTCTGAGATTCAATCAACAAACGATAACCTGAATAAACACCATTTTCGATGTGATCAGCTGCTAACTTCTTCATGTTGTCTTTTTCTTCTTGTTCTATCCCTTCTAACTGGCCAACTTGGGCTGCAAAAGCTGTATACAAAGGATGCTCAACGACTGCAGGTGAAATGAATGCTTCTAAACCAGCTATGGTTTTTTCTAAGATCACTTGCGGAGCAATCCATCCTTTACTGGTATCGGCTGACAGTTTAGCCATAACACTTTGCAAAAACGCATCGAAGCCGTCCAATCTTTGTAAGTAATCTTGAGCATCTTCTATTGAATTAATTTTATGGTTGGTTACCATGTAATTAGGCACATCAATCAGTGGGCCATTTATTTGGTTGACTACAAATGGTGATAAGCCCATCCAAAGATCAACATAACCAATATCGAAGTTCTCATTGCCTGAAAAATATCGATTTAAATTCATCATTACTTTTTGGTTGGCTAGTTCGGTCGGATCAGTGACTTCAATTTTTTCTAATTGTTGGTTAATCTCTCGCAATTTTGCACGAAACTTACTTTCTGATTCAGGTGAATAATCATCCAATCGATGACTGTATTTACCACCAGCCAATTTATCCTCTACTCCTAATACGGTCGCGTAATGAGGTCTGGCATGAAACAGCGCGATGGCACTGTTTTCGAAATTGACATCCAAAAGACTGATAACTGGCTCAACAACTTCAGTCTCCGCCACAGGTTCAGTTTCTTGAATTTCTTCAGTTGGTTTTTGGCTCACCTGATCTTGACTGACAGGGTCTTGACATCCTAGTAAAAAAAGAAAACATAAAATACTGGCTGATAGTACAATTAATTTCATTCAATAATCCGTAAATTTAGCAAGCAACCATCATACTGATCTGAACTTAAAAAATCACTGAAAATTGACCAATAATCATT
>JBPOFV010000399.1:0-2904 GCA_051252335.1 Marinicella sp.
ATCATTGACAGCCCAAACAAACAACAGCCAATTGCTGATCACCAGTGAGCCGCTGATGAATAAAATGAGTAATTGCTTTTTTGTTACCTTAGTGATTGAAACAGTTGTTTTCTTTCCCTGACAGCTAAAAACAACAATAAGAATAAGGCAGCCCAGATGATGCGATGAGCAATGATGTTAATCGCAGGGACATGCTGTAGCAGTTTAAAGTAAATGGGGGCAAAGCCCCAAAATATAAAACAAAACAAACCTGCACTGAGGCCTTTGTTGTGATCGTTCATTGGCATGCCGTGTATTGTAGACTTAATTCTGTCACGACAGTTTAATTAACTTATGAGTCCATTAAATTAGTGGGCAATTTTCACGGTTCACTGAGGTGAACACAGCATTTAATCGTTATGTTCAATCTTTTGTATAATGTGGTGATTATACATGTAGAGGTTTTCAAATGAATTTTAGAATGATGCAGCTGTTAATGGTGTTATCAGTCTTTATGTATAAGGTGAATGCTGAAGAGCCGGCTCATGTCACATATCTTGGTAATGCTGGTTTGATGGTGGATCATGAGCAAGTGGAAATTTTGTTTGATCCTTTTTTTCATAATCACTATGGTTATTACCAATTGGTACCTGAAAGTCTCAGGAATTCATTGTTTGGCAACAAAGCACCATTTGATTCGATTGAGATGATTTTGGTCAGTCATGCACATGGTGATCATTTTGATGCCAAAGACATTGCGGATTATTTAATTGACCGACCTAATACCAAGTTAGTTGCCCCTGCACAAGCTGTTGAGGTTTTACGTAAAGATGAACGTTTTAAACAGTTTGAAAAACAAGTTACTGCGATAAAGTTAGCTTATGGTGATGAGCCTGTGACATTAAATTTTACTGGGCTTGAAGTTGATGTATTGCGTATACCGCATTCGGGTTGGCCAAGCAGGGCAGAGGTGGCTAATCTGGTGTATCGAGTTACACTCAATGATCAGGTTACTGTGATGCACATGGGTGATGCCGATGTGGATGATGACCATTTCAAGCCATGGGCCGAGTACTGGGCGAAACAAATGACGGATACAGCCTTTCCACCATATTGGTTTATGTTAGACCCCCGAGGCCAGCAACTGTTGTCCGAAAGAATCAATGCCAAACATGCCATAGGAGTACATGTACCTGTGGATGTCCCTAAAGAGTTGATTGAAAGTGGTGCTGATTATTTTTTTGAAACTGGAAAAACCATTGATATACTGATCACAAAAAATAAGGAAGAGACTTCAAATGATGAATAAACAGCTGGTCATTCTGGTTGTGAGCTTAATGATATCGCAGGGTTTACAGGCAGATATGCCATTAATTTTACCTTTGAAGGCTCAAGCACAGACCATTGATAGAATCTTACAAGATAAGGTGGAAACAGTTCTGCCACAATTGATGCAAGAGACGGGTATTGATATGTGGATTGTGATGGCCAGAGAATACAATGAAGATCCGGTTATCAGGACGTTGTTACCTGCCACTTGGCATGCCGCACGCCGCAGAACTATACTGCTTATGTACGATCCAGGCGAAGGTGCTGACATAGAGACCATGGCAGTGGCCAGATATGATGTGGGTGCTGTCTTTAAAAAAGCATGGGATAAATCGACTCAGCCTGACCAATGGATGCGATTGATTGAAATTATCAAAGATAAAAATCCCAAAAGAATTGGACTGAATTATTCTGATTATTTTGGCCAAGCAGATGGTGTTACTTATTCTGAGTATCAGTCATTTATGCAAAAATTGCCAGCAAGTTTTAAAAACCGCGTAGTCAGTGCTGAGACACTGGCAGTGCGCTGGTTAGAAAGCAGAACGGCAGCTGAGATGGCTATTTACCCGCAAATTGTCCATATGGCACATCATATATTGGCTGAGGGCTTGTCAGAAGCAGCCATCCAACCAGGCGTCACAACTACGGAAGATTTGGTTTGGTGGTATCGAGAACGTATTAAGTCTTTGCAACTTGATACATGGTTTCATCCATCTGTATCAATTCAAAGGGCAGATCATGAGGCGTTTGATCATTTGCAAACCTTTGATAAGAGGCCGACTGAAAATGTGATTCACCCTGGAGACTTGATCCATGTGGATTTTGGTATTTCTTATATGCGTTTGAATACCGACACCCAACAACACGCCTATGTTTTGCAAGCAGGTGAAACACAGGCACCATCATACTTGCAAACAGCATTGATAAATGCCAATCGCTTACAAGATATTTTCACTGGAAACTTTAAAGTAGGGCGAACGGGTAATGAAGTCTTGGCCATGTCCAGAAAACAAGCCATAAAAGAAGGTATAAAGCCAGCCATCTATACACACCCAATTGGCTATTATGGACATGCTGCAGGGACCACATTAGGTATGTGGGACTCGCAGGGTGGCGTACCTCATACTGGTGATCATCCATTACATGCCAACACGGCCTATGCGATTGAACTTAATGCATCTACCTATATTAAGGAGTGGGACAAGGAAATTCGCATCATGTTGGAAGAGGATGCTTTTTTTGATGGTGAACAGGTTAACTATATTGATGGTAGACAAAAACAACTGTTGTTGATCCCACGTCAAACGCATGACATTCTGAGTCAATAATAGTTAACTGTTATTCAATAACCATTTGGAATGTATTTAAATCGCTGCATTTGTTCTCGGTGATCTTCTACTATTCGTTTGACTTGTTCATCTGATAAATGTTTTTTCCACTGGTTGGCTGTACCTTGCCTAAAGAATGAAGTTGCATTTTCGTGCTTTTCTACAAACCCACTGGTTTGTTCTTGTTTCTTTAATTGAGAAAAAGAAGAAGCTTTAATGGCCTTCATCAGTCTTTTAGGGTCCTTTCTTAAACCCAGTAATGATTCAA
>JBPOFV010000400.1:0-2900 GCA_051252335.1 Marinicella sp.
CATCAGCGGTTTATGGTTCTGATGCGATTGGTGGTGTCATTAACATCATCACCCGTTCAGACTATCAAGGTGCTGAATTGATGTTAGGCGCAGCTGAAGTCTCAATTCCTACCAATGGCGGTGAGAGAGAAGAAGGTTCTGTGGTATTCGGTGCATCATCTGATCGTTCTAGCTTGCTGGCTGGTGTTTCTTGGAATGACCGTGAAATTGTTTTTCAACGTGATATACCTTGGAGAGTCCCAGGCGCTTCCGTTTATGGTAACAGCTTCACCACCATCACTGATGGTTTTGACAATTTTGATTGGACTTCTTACGTTGGCGGTTGTGACTTCCCAGGAACAGGATTTTTCACAATTAATAATCCTGCTTCCGCCAATGGTACCAGGTGTGCCTATGATTTCACTTTAGTATCTGCTGATGAAGCATCTACTGAGAATAAGGCTTTCTATGCCAAAGCAACACATGAAATCAATGACAGCTGGGAATTATGGGCCAACACCACGTTCTCTCAATCTGAATCATTTGGCCGTTATGCGCCTGTTCCAGATTCTTCGTACTTTTCTACGCCCTTAACTGCTAACAGCCCTAACAACCCAACCAATCCGAACTCGCCGTTGTACGACCCGTCATTAGGACTGGATCCTCAGTCAGTTAACTGGTGGCATCGTTTTGATGCCTTGGGCAATCGTGATGGTACAGTCAGAGCTCAACAATTGGACTTCTTGATTGGTACCACGGGTCAAATTGGTAATGCTGAAGTTGAGTTTGGTTTACGTCACACTGATAACAGAAGCGAAGATATTGGTAGTAATTACCTGCTGCGCTCTGCGGCAGCTTCATTGATTGAATCAGGTGCCTATAATTTGCTAGATCCTTACAATGCACCAGCCAATGTATTGAATCAAATGAGGATCACTATTTTCCGTGAATCTAAATACGATCAAGACGAGTTGTTTGGTTCTGTGGCCTTTGATTTATTCGATATGGATGGTGGCCCCGCTTCAATGTATATGGGTGGTGAGTACCGTGAAGAAAAATACTCCGATCAATACGATCCACAATCAGAAGCTGGTCAAGTTGGTGGTTCTGCTGGTAACTCAGCTGGTGGTGGTCGTGATGTGACTTCTTTGTTCTTCGAAGCCTTATTCCCAGTATTGGATAACTTGGAAGTGAACTTAGCAGGTCGTTACGATGATTACTCTGATTTTGGTGATAACTTCTCACCTAAAGTGTCGGTAAGATGGCAGCCTCTTGATAACTTAACGGTACGTGGTTCGTATGGTCAAGGTTTCAGAGCACCTACTTTGGATATTTTAACTCAACAAACAACATTTTCTGCTGAAAATGTGCGTGATCCACAATCTTGTATTAACCAAGGTCAAGATCCAGGCTGTACATTACAGATTAACAGCTTAGAACAAGCAAATCCTGATCTACAACCTGAAGATTCTGATCAGTTTTCATTGGGCTTAGCTTATGAGCCAGTTGATTGGTTTAACTTCACAGTTGATTACTGGAACATTGAAATCAGCAACCGCATTCGAGCATTTACCCCGCAGTTTCTGATCAATGCCCAAAATAATGGTGATCCAGTACCTGCTGGTTTGGGTTGTATTCGTACTCCAAACGGTTCAATTGCAAACTGCTTCTCAGGCTTTGGTAACCAAGGACTAGTTGAGACTTCAGGCTTAGACTTGAATGCCCGATTCACTTATGAATTGTTTGGCGGCAACATGACTTCTAACTTACAGTTAAGTCACTTGTTAGATCAGTCAGTTGATGGTGGCCGTGAGCTGGTTAAGACTCCTGGAGTGCCTGAAAACCGTGCAGTGTTGTCTAACGTATACGCATACGGCGACTGGAGTTTCTCATACAACATCAACTACATCGGTGACCAAGATGCTGATGGTGGTAACTCTTCAGCCCCTTCTTGGACCACACATGATGTTCAATTGAATTATCATGCTCCTTGGGATGGTCGTTTCACCGTTGGTGTGCGCAACGCAGGCGAAAAATTCCCACCTGTAGGCCGTGGTTTTATCGACAATCGGGATTATGACTTTAACTTGTATGATGGTTTTGGTCGTATAACATATTTCAGATACACTCAAACCTTCTGATTGGTTTTGAAATAAATAATAAGGGCATTGTTAAACCATGAAATTAACATATTTACAATGCCCTTTAACTAGGTTTGTATCATCACTTTAAAACATATTAATTTTTCATTTTTTTGTTAAGTGTTTTTGTTCTCTTTAAAAGAATTGCATCTATATAGTGAACTTATAGGTGATGATACAACTTTACTACTGACCTTCCCAAAAATATCAATCACAATATGGGTATGATTTGATTTCGGGATTTAATCAATAACAGTCACTTTTAAAGCCCAAGTAAGGTGAGATTTACACAAGAAAGAACTTTTCAGGTCAGAACATACCTCTGACCAGGATAAATTTAAAATCATCTTTAACAGTAATAGATGCATTCCTTCCTGGTTGAGTTAAACGAGGTAGAAAAGTGGATGAAGCTTTATGAAGCAACACATCATTCCATTGCCAAGATTGTTTGCCCGTTAAGTTAAATACACCCCAATTTTACTTCCCATTTTCTCTGACATTCCAATAACCAATCCAATCATAAGCTCTGTAGCCAGGAGATTGGGATGCCTGAACCGTCGGCACTGGAAGGTCGTTGGGATGTATGGCCAAATCATCATTCTCAGTATTGCGATCATTGACTGTCATGATAAATTTTGTTCCCAAACGTCCACTGGGTGAGTCATAACCAACTCCTACCACTAAGGACTCAGGTTGTACCGTATTCTGTAGCAATCCAGTGGATTCATATTTGCCTTCAGATTGAGCATAAGCATACTGAATATGTAGCCCCTCTTTAAC
>JBPOFV010000401.1:0-2893 GCA_051252335.1 Marinicella sp.
GTCTTAAAGGACGGGGCCAAAATGTCAAAATCTAAAGGCAATACGGTTGACCCACAAGATTTAATCGATCAATACGGTGCTGATACGGTGCGCTTGTTTTCTATGTTTGCAGCCCCACCTGAGCAATCGCTTGAATGGTCAGATGAAGGTGTCGAAGGAGCTGCCAGGTATCTCAATCGTTTGTGGTTTCAAGTGTCTTCATTCAATGAAGCAGTTGCTGGTAATTCATTCGTCATGTCCGGAGAGTTGAATAAGGCCCAACAAGCACTGCGCTTGAAAATTCATCAAACCATAGATAAAGTGACACAAGACATTGGTGATCGACAAACATTCAATACGGCCATTGCAGCCATGATGGAATTAACCAATGCCATGACTAAATTCAATGATGACAGTGACAATGGCATGGCCATTCGTCATGAAGGTTGGTTGAATTTGGTGAAAATGATCAGTCCTTTTGCACCACATATGGCCCAAGCATTGTGGGAGGATATGGGCGAGTCTGAATTATTATGTGATGCGCCATGGCCATTATTAGACCCATCGGCTTTGGTGCAAGATGAGATTGAATTGGTGGTACAAGTGAATGGTAAGTTGAGAGCAAAAATTACAGTGGCCGCAGATGCGGATAAAGCGCTAGCTGAAGCCTTGGCCTTGGCTGATGAAAATGTGATGAAATTTGTCAGTGGTAAAACCATCAGGAAAGTTATCGTAGTACCAGGTCGTTTAATTAATGTGGTGGTGTCATGAGGTTGACTCTGTTGCTTGTTATTTGTCTTTTCTTTTCCGCTTGTGGGTATCATTTAAAAGCTGCTGCAGATTTAGATCAAGCTTATGAGAAAACTTACATTCAACACGCCATAAGTGCACCCTTGTATCGACCCTTGGCCGTGTCTTTATCAAATCAAGGGGTGACACTGGTTGATGATGCCAATGAAGCAACTGCCAAAATACTGATCATTAAAGATAACTTAAGCAAACAAATACAGTCCATTGGAACCAATAATCGAGTCCAGGAGTACCGCTTGGATTATGAACTTACATTTGCAGTTCATTTTTTAGATCGAGTTGTTATTAAAGAACAACCCTTAACCCTGTCGCGTGACTTTGCTTTTGATATTGGACAGATCACAGGAACACAAGCAGAGGAGCAGGTTTTAAGAAATCAAATGTATGAAGATATGGCACAAATGATCATCAGGTCTATTGCCAATCAATCCAAAGCAAATGCTAACTCAGAATAACAACAAGGCATATCAAGACCGGTGAAACTCTACAGCAACCAACTGGCAGCACAGCTTAAACAAGGGTTATTGCCCGTTTATTTACTGGTAGGTGATGAGCCACTGCAATTACAAGAAGCAGGTGATGCCATAAGAGTTGCTGCAGAACAGCAAGGATTTTCAGAACGTGAACGGTATTTAGTTGACAACAGTTTCCAGTGGCATGAGTTACAAAACAGTGCGGGAAACATGTCATTGTTTGCTGCGCAAAGAATTATTGAACTACACATGCCAAGCGGTAAACCGGGGGCCAAAGGGTCATCGAGCATTGTTTCATTTATTGAAAATATGCCTACTGACGTGATGTTGATTATTCGATGTGATGAATGGAATGCCAGCAATGAAAAGACTAAGTGGGTTAAATCCATCATAGATAAAGGTGCTTTTCTTCGTGTCTACCAGCCGAAAGCTGCAGAATTGCCGAAGTGGATCAGACAGCGCTGTCAAACGATAGGACTGCAAGTGGATCAAGATGCAATTGGACTATTAAGCATGCGTCTGGAAGGGAATCTACTGGCTGCAGCACAAGAATTAGAAAAATTAAAAATGCGTTATTCTGATCAAATGATCACGGGACAAGAAGTGGCAGGGTTGGTGGCAGATAACGCTCGATTTGATGTGTTTAGGCTGACTGATTCTCTGTTCGAAAACCAAGCAGCAAGAGCGATCCGAATATTGCGTTCATTGCAAAAAAACGATTTATCACCAGTGATCATACATTGGGCCTTAGAGCGCGAAACCAGAATGTTGTGTGAATTATCCTTCATCCGATCACAGAACCGCAATGTCGGTCCAGCTGACTACCGGAAATTCGGTATATGGCAGAATCGGCAGGCCATTATTCAAAGGAATTTAAACCAAAAACCTCGATCTCACTGGGAACGGTGTTTACAGAAATTATCAACAATTGATCGCATGATTAAAGGCCGTTTACCGGGTAATCCATGGATCAGCATTGAGCAATGGTTGTTAGAATTTTAAACAGAACTTAATTCAGGTGCTTGTGTCCAATTAAAAAAATGGCCGGCATCATGATATACATACGATTACTCCTCTTATTCAGCATCAATCTTGTAACGGCTGAAATACCTAGTAGCCACCGAGCTGAATTGGCCTTTGAACAACTTGAAAAACCATTGAAGTCATCTTTTTCAACGCGGCAACTCCAGTGGGGAGCTGCTGTCTATATGAGGATTTTTAAACAAAGCAATGAGCTTGAGCTATGGGTGCAAAAAGGTGCTGAATTTGTTTTGTATAATACATACCCAATCTGTTCGTTTTCTGGTTCATTGGGTCCGAAGTTAGCCACTGGAGATTTGCAAAGTCCAGAGGGATTTTATTTTGTTAAACCCATTCAACTCAATCCTTGGAGCCGTTTTCATTTATCTTTTAACTTAGGGTACCCCAATGCTTATGATCGAGCACATGGACGTACTGGCAGTGCATTAATGGTTCATGGAGATTGTGTTTCAGTGGGCTGCTATGCCATGACAGACCCACAAATTGAAGAAATTTACAGCCTGATGGTGGCATCATTTAAGGGTGGACAACCCTTCATAAGGGTCCATGCTTTTCCATTCAGAATGGATGAAAAAAATATGGATAAGCAC
>JBPOFV010000402.1:0-2893 GCA_051252335.1 Marinicella sp.
GTTAGAAATTGAATTGAGAGTGGATGATTTTGTTGGGTTACTCGGCGGTAATGTTGTCGTCAATGCTGATGGTATTAACAGGACTGCCAGTACAACCACGCAAATCACCAGCAATGCACGAGATGATTTGATGTTGCTGAAATCAACATCAGTCAATGAAATAGGCCAAAATGAGTTATTTTCATATCTGTTTGATGTTATCAATGCGGGTACTGAGCCTCAAACTACATTCTTATTAACTGATGAATTGCCGACAGGTGTGGTTTTCCAGGCCGCTGCAGGTGATGGGTGGGCTTGTGATGGCGGTAGTGAATTAACTTGCCAATATGCGGGGTCATTGAATTCTGGTGAAGAAACTCAGTTAGTGGTGGATGTCATTGCACCTAATGAAGTTGGCATTGTCAGCAATACGGCAACGGTAACTCTTACTGCTGATGAAAACCCAAGTAATAACAGTTCTACAGCAACCATTTTTGTTACTGATGGATCAGGCGGTGGTCTAGCACGAGCTGACTTATCTGTTGAAGTAGACGTCAGTGCAGGCAGTGTATTGAATACTGATACTGTCAGTTGGACTATTGCAGTGACCAATGAAGGCCCTGATGCCGCACCAAACGTAGTCATCACTGATATGTTCCCAATGGGATTTATTGCGGAAAGCGTTCAAGTTGGTGATGGCGTTTCCTGTACGTTGTTAACCGCTTCTCTGGTATGTGAAATCCCAACTCTGGCGGTTCATCAAACCCATGAAATCATTGTTGAAGGTGGATTTAATTCAGGTTTTGATGGTGTGCTTATCAATGAGGTGGAGGTTGAATCTGACGCCATCGACGATAATCCAAGTAACAACAATGACACTGAACAAGTTACGGTCACACTGGTAGATGATTTGGAAGCTGATTTGAGTTTAACACTTGATGTAAGTGCTCAAGAAGTTCAACAAGGCGGGGTGTTTAACCTCTCATTTATGACCAATAATTTGGGTCCGGATAAAGCCGTTAACGCCACTGTTTCTGCGAGTCTCAGCGGACTTATTGATAGTGTACAAGTGTTGAGCTCAGGTGCATGGGCGTGCCAAGTTTCAAATACAGCTTTGAATTGTACTTACCCAGGTGATCTACTGGTAGGTATGATGTCTACCATTGACTTAAGGGTTCAAACGGCTCAAGTGGTGCAGCAATCACAGCCCATACTTTTTAATGCATCTATTCAATCTGATTCGATGGATAGTCACCCAGCAAACAATATGGTTGGCTTCAGCAATGACGTAACCAGAACGCCAACTGAGGATGAAATATTTGCCTTGTTCCAAAATGCTGTTGGCAGTGCTGCAAGTGAAACAGTGATTCAATCAATCAGAAATGTATCAAGTTATTGTGCACGCAGTTATTTCATGGCCATAGAAGGTTTATGTGAAGAAATGATAGCCAGCGCCAGACCTGAAAATGGTGCCGCAATTATTCACACCATGGAAGAGATTACACCCAATGAGGTGGCCGCACAGGCCAATTCTGCTGCAGAAATCATAACGTCACAATTTAGAAATGTATCTTCTAGATTGTCTCAGTTACGAGGCGGTGGCGGTGGTGGTCTTAATGTTTCTGGTTTATCAGGCCGCTATGGCAATGAATCGATTCCAATTGGTATGTTGGCCTATTTAAATGATGCAGAAGATGAACAAGCCACCAGTAATATCAATGATTTTGTTTCTCCATGGGGCTTCTTTGTGAATGGCAGCATCTCAATGGGAGAAAGAGATGCCACTGGACAAGAATTAGGGTTTGATTTTGATACCTTTGGATTAACTGCAGGTGTGGATTATAGGTTCAGTCCTACAAAAGTGGCAGGTTTGGCCTTAGGTTATGCTAATTTTGACTCTGAAATTGAAGGTGACGCAGAAATGAAATCTACAGGCTTTACTTTGACTGGTTACGGTTCGTTCTATATCAAAGATAACTTTTATGTAGACGGTAGAATCAGTTATGGTAATCCAGATTTTGAGCAACGACGTCGAATTAACTTCGAGTTAGATAACATTGCTATTGACAGGGTTGCAACTGGTAAAACGGATTCTAGCCAATACTCTGTTGCCATGAGTATGGGATACCATTTTAATAAAAATTCTTGGAACATTACGCCAAATGCTTCCGTACGTTATGTAAGAACATCCATTGATGCATTCCAAGAAACAGGTGCTGGTGGGTTTAATTTCGCTTTTGGCGAGCAAGAAGTGAAGAGTATGGTTTGGTCTGTTGGAACCAGTGTTTCAAAAGCTATCAGCCTTAAAAATGGTGTGATTTCCCCACAATTTGACATCAACATCAGCCGCGAAACTGAGAATGATGGGGGGCTGTTAGAAGCCAGGTTTATCAATGCTCCAGATGATGAAATATTCTGGATCGGTACTGATGAGCCTGACAGAACTTATGGTTCTGCTGGTATTGGCCTGGTGTTTATTGGCGCCAATGGCAAACAAGCCTATATCAATTACCGCAGTATTTTTGGTTTAGAAGGATTTACACGAGGCACAATTAATATCGGTGCCAGATTTGAGTTTTAAAGGTGAAATTATGAAAAACGTTATTTTCAAATATACATTGGTTTATATAGCCATGTTCTCATTGGTGGTTGGCGATGTTAATGCCAAACGATCCAAAAAAGTTAAAGAGGTAAAAGAAGGCCAAATTACACCAGATCAATTATATATAGTTGATTGTTTGTTGCCTCCTCAAATTCGTCAACTGGGACAAAGTTTCACCTATATTCCACCACGCAAACCAGCTAAGTTAACTGCCAAAGAGTGTGCTTTGAGAGGTGGTGAGTATGTGGCTTACGATGAATCAAACTTTGCCACTGTTGCCAAAGTGTGGAAACAACAAGCAGACGGTGGTGA
>JBPOFV010000403.1:0-2889 GCA_051252335.1 Marinicella sp.
TGTTTCGGGTTTTGAGGCCAGTGAGGTTGGTTGTAACTAAAATCAACAAATAAGGGAATCAATAGCACAAGGATGTGTGCTAGTTTTTATTGAAAAAAGTTCAAAAAAGAAAATCTCAATTAATATTAATTAGAAGATTGGGTCATTACGCATTAATCTTTCAGAATTAAATAAATAGATTGTGTTATATCACCATAAAGATAAAGTTAAATATACATTAACAAACATAAATATTGTTAAATAACCACATTAATCAGGTTGTGATCAGTAAATAATTAGGTGTTTTTTTTCATCAATGATTAACGTTAATACCTTTTAATAACAGAGGAA
Organism: Marinicella sp.; assembly: GCA_051252335.1. Taxonomy (GTDB): domain Bacteria; phylum Pseudomonadota; class Gammaproteobacteria; order Xanthomonadales; family Marinicellaceae; genus Marinicella. The sequence continues at coordinate 331 of JBPOFV010000403.1, forward strand.
AATATTTTATGAATAATGCTTTATTAATAATACTTGTATTTATGACATCACAGGTCAGTGCACTAACAGAAGTAACTTCTCTTGAAGAAAGGGGAACAAAAATAGACGGTATAGAGTTCCGTGATTATGTTGGGGCCAGTGTTACCCAAATAGGGGATTTTAATGGAGATGGTTTCAACGACTTGGCCTTTGGAGCCCATGGTCGAGGGTGGGATCAATCATTTCCAGGTTCAACATATATTGTTTTTGGTGGTGTAGATCTACCAATAAATTTAACCATTGATGAAGTTAGTAAGTATGGTGTTGAAATTAATGGTTTTGGAGTCTATGGTGCCTCAGGATTTAGTGTAAGTTCTGCTGGAGATTTTAATAATGATGGGTTTAATGATTTATTAATTGGTTCACCAAGTGAAGAAAACCCAAATACAGGGCTGTATGCTGCTGGCGCATTATATGTGATATTTGGTTCGTCATCTCCACCAAGCGTGATATCTTTAACAGACTTAAATGGATCAAACGGCTTGGGCATATATGGCAATCAGCTACAAGGTGGTTTAGGTCAAACAGCAGATTCATTAGGGGACATAAATAACGATGGATTTGATGATGTTATTGTTAGTAATGATAATTATTCTGTCGACACAAACTCTGTAGGCGCTGTTCATGTAATTTATGGGTCCAGTGGTCTATCTGTAAATAATAATATTTCGGACTTAGTAGGTAGCAATAATGCATTCACTATAATTGGGATTAATGACAAAGATAGAATTGGACAAGTAGAGGGTGCAAATGACCTTAACAATGATGGTATTCCTGACTTTCTTTTTTTAGCAAGAGGTCAAGATGATCAAAATGATATTTATGACGGGAAAGGATATGTGGTTTTTGGTAAGGGTGGGGGTGCAAGTTTTCCACAACATTTTGATATAACCACTTTAAACGGCCAAAATGGGTTTGTTATTAATGTAGGAAAAAACCCGGATTATACTATTATTGACTTAACAGAAGTTGGAGATTTGAATGATGATGGAATAAACGATTTAGCAATAGGAATGAATTTTAAAAGTTCAAGTGGTTTAAGTGTAAATGGCGAGGTTCAATTTATTTGGGGTTTGGGAGGAAATTACCCAGCAAGAATAGACCTAGCAAGTATTGGGCCAACTCAAGGTTTTAGTATTGATGGTGCAGCCAACTGGGATGGTTTGGGTTTATCTATAGAAAATGGTGGCGATTATAATTTTGATGGGAAAAAAGATATTTTACTGGGATATAGTAGTTTTGATGAAATTCCGGGGAAATTAGCCGTATTATTCAGAGATAGTGACCTGTGGAGTTTAGGATCAATGAATTTGGGTGATCTAGAGAATAGCCATGGTTTTGTTATTGTGGGTGAACAAGCAAATGACTATTTTGGTTATACATCTGCCGATATAGGTGATTTTAATGGTGATCAAATAGATGATTTATTAGTTGGTGCATTTGCACTAGATGGTGAGGCAGAATCCACAGGTGGTGTATATATCATAACAGATGTAAACAATAGTATTTTTAAGTCTAGCTTCGAATAATAAATAGAATATTGCAGAATGAGGGCATCTAAGTAGGTGCCCTTTTACAGTGAGCCACCATTTATTAAAGAATAAAAGCTTAGATATAAAATACAAAAAAGCGAAGAGGAATTAATCAGTAATTACATATATAAGTGTCAGGTTTTTTTTGTTTCATGTGTTTAATACGACCTTTAAAACAAATTAATAAAATCATATGAAGCATAGAATATACTTGTTTGCCATATTGGCATTCAACTTAAACATAGCGAATTCAGCAGTCATCCAAGTTAAAGGTGGTTGTACATTACAAGCGGCTATTGAGGCTGCAAACACCGATAATACTGTTGGGGAATGCCACAGTGGTTGGGGTCCTGATATCATTGAAATTGTTGATGGTGTGAACATCCAACTTACCAGTCAATTACCAGATATAACAAATAAGATCAGAATAGAAGGTAATGGTAGTACTATTGGTAAGTCTTCGGTATTTATTGATGATTTTCCAATTTTTAATGTAATTAATTCTAGTCTTTCTCTTAATAATTTGACTATAACCGGAAGTGTTGATAATAAAATAGGCAGTGCCATTAATGTAAAATCCTCGGAGCTCCAATTAACTGATGTTAAGGTTAGTAATATTAATGGCGGAGTCTTGTTTGTTGATGGAGGAAGCGTTTTAATAGAAAATGTTAACTTTAAAGGCAACACTAATGAGGGTGGTGCAAATAGTGAAGTAATTTACATTAAGAATGCAGATTTAATCCTTAAAAATTCAATCATAGACAGTAATACATCTTCTAATGGAAGCATTTTTATTGTGAAAAATGAAGGCATACAAAATAACGTAAATATACAAGTAAGTGGTACAACCTTCAGCGATAATTTAGCTCCAAAAGGGGCGCTTTACATTGATTTTTCTAATACTTCTGATGCCACAATTGACATTAATAATTCAAACATACGAGGTCCTTCAGAATCAGGTGTGGGCGGATTGTATGTAGTTGATTTG
>JBPOFV010000404.1:0-2879 GCA_051252335.1 Marinicella sp.
GTCCTGCATCTGGATCATCAACACCACCAGAGCCTCGAATTTGATCGGCTTGAAAAAACTGCATGTGCGACATGTCATAAACTGCACCGGGTGCACCAATGGTCTGATGGGCACTACCAGCCACTGATAAGTTAAAGGGCTGTTGTACATCCAATTCATCTCGAGTGGTCACATCACGCATCACGACAGCTGCCAAATTATAGGCACTTAAAAATTGTTTGAACAAATCAGGGTCAATACCTTCTTCAGCAAACACTTGGGCTTCAGGACTTAACAGAACTTCTTGGGTCATCGGCGGAACCGTTCTGGCCACCACTTCAACAGGAGACAATTCCCACAATGGCCCCGTATAAGTGACCAAAACATCAGGATCATAATAGGAAATGGTTACATCTCCTAACTCCGTTAAGCGATTATCTGGCACCCAATCATTGCTGCCATTTACTGCCAGTGATTTAATCTTAAAATCATACCTTGGTTGTGGGTTGGCCCGTGTACCATCATTGTTAGCTGCTCGAGTTTCTCCCGTATGCACGGCCAGCAATTGTCCATCCATTAAATTAACAGGGTCTCGAAAAAACCCAACATGTTGTACCGGTGGAGTCTCATCATCAGCAACGGTATTGCGGGTACTTTCGTGGCTCATGTAATCCACCTGAACCAATGATGGATCTGCATTAACCGGTAGGTCAAAAGCAATCAACTGGCCTGCTGCATGGGTAGCAAATTCTGGCGCATCTATACCTACATAACGACCTGCTTGATTGGGGTCTTCATCCATTTGAAACACATTTAAAATACTGTTTTGGTTGGGCCTGCTGCCATTGGCAATAAATTCATCTAAATTTGGGTCGTCATTCAAGCTGCGATTGAAATAACTGTGGAACTCATGACGACCTACATGATTCAATGTTTCTTCTTCAGTACCATCTTGATTCAGCTGCCATGGAAAAAAATGATTGATGCGATGTCCTTCTAAATTCGTACCAGAAATAAGTCCCGTTTCTGCAGGCCTGGGCTCCGGGAAGACTTCATGCACAGTATCAATTGGTGTGGCATCTGGGCTTTCATCAGAATAGTTAAAAGCACCGATCACATTAACCGGTGAGGCTTGTTGATCACGCTGTAAATGATCCCATCGAGTAAAAACCAAACGACCAAAACTATCAATGAATGGATTGAATGAGCCTGATGGCGAGTGCTGCATTAAAGTGATATGGCCATTGGCCAGTTTCCATAAACCAGTATTGGTTGGGGTGGATTCATACTCGTCGTGTTGTGGATAATTAAAGCGATTTTTACTGCGAGGCATGTCTGATGTGAATATGATCGCATCATCTGAACCATAAATGGGCGTGATGTTGTTGTAATTGACGGGTTGGTTTTCGATCACTTGTATGCTGATTGTTTCGCCTTGACCAAAACCTGTAATTTCATAAATCTGCCAATAATAATCATTGTAATCAAACTGTTCAGGCGCGCCTATAACCATGCTGAACAAAGCCCTTTGACCACTCCAGTGAACATGTGGATCTCGCACAGAAATGGCATTGTGGTTTTGAAAACCCGCAACACCAAAACCAGCTTCTCGAGTCAAATTCCGCAAGGTGCCATCAGCATATCTGATGTATAAGTCTCCGCCTCTGGCAGCACTGCTCATGGTCCCTGAATGATTGGCAAAGGTGGATCCAATGGTGGCAAAATCATTGGCAACTGGAAATTGTGTGACAAACATAATGGGATTGTTGAGGTTCAATGTACCGGCAAATGATGTCAATGAAAACAACAACAATACAAAACTGAATTTTCTAATTCGAGACATAATAAATTCAAATAGTTAACTGTGCCATTATATACATTTAAAATAAAACCATTCGTGAACCAATGCTCAATCTATTAATTTATCAATAAAAAACCTTGTTGATCTTAATCAACAAGGCTTGAGTCAAATAAGCAAACATTCACTCGAACCCCGAATAAAATATTTCATCAACAAAAATGAAATCTATATCAGGTAGCACACACCAATGGTTAAGTATACCAACATCAACATTAGCAGAGTCCACAATTTTTAACGACCAATTACCAGCTAAACTTTCACCATCATAAACTTCTAATAAATTTCCACCCTCAGCATCAGGTCGAAATCGAACAAAATTTCCAGGAAACGAAGGATCACCATTATCGGAACTGTCATATCTCATACATGAGCCTTCTACCTCATTAAAAATTTCATCTTGATCAAATATCATTATTAAGTCATCTCCATTGCATGAAGTACTTGATGCTCCATTCTGTAAATTGTTGGCTAAGGTCACTTCAAGCCCTGACACACTATGAGTTAAAGTGACCTTTAGGTCATTAACATAAGTATGACTTATATCTACCAAAACATCTAAATCTGTAATGGTTGAAATTTCACTGATGTTAATCACATCAGTAATTCCCGCAGGTGAAAAATCAGGAATGGCCATAGCTGGAGAACTACAATATGGCGTGGACTGGAATGATCCTACATCACATCTGGGATCCGTTCTTGCAATACCTCTCTGATCAGCACCATCACAACTTGTTGTTTGAAAATACCTGGCCCTGCTGCTCGGGCCCAAAGCGTGGGTTTGTGTGATGCCATAATTATCTGCTAATGGTAATAAATTTAATTGCCCAGTTGTTACATCACTAAAGTCTGACTGAGTTGGCAAGAAACAAGAATCATCTTGAGTGATGTTAAACCCATCAGAACTGGCATTAACATCAGTTGTGTATTGACATGGATTATTAAAAATATTTTGCTGATAAGCAACAGTCGAATTTTGGACATATAACAAAAAATCATTGCCCATATACTGGTTGTTTGCCAGGGTGTTACTGGTCAACTC
>JBPOFV010000405.1:0-2862 GCA_051252335.1 Marinicella sp.
TCACAAAAGAGAATTAACTGGCCCCAATAGACATTGGTCATATTTAGAGAACGGCTGTTCTAAGATGATTCAAAACAAATCAGGAGAAACCCAGATATTAAGACAACCTGGTTATATTATCCGAGGTGTACTGGACATCAGACTGTATTTTATTTTGCCAGAATATGTATTTATAATGTACTGCTTTGATGAGGACGAAAAACTGACTTCAGTAAATATTAATGTTGAAGTTGATGGAATTTAATGGTGATACCAACATTGAATTTTATTATCTCGCTTTTTTGCGAACAAGAGATTTATCCCTCTTGATCCATGGACAAGTTAAGAGGTCAGTACCCTTTAAAAAAATAATCAGAAGATGGCGCGGCCAGAGAGCGTCATATTAAACCTATAAGCAATTGATATATGTTAAATTAATTTATATAAATAAAATATACCATCAAATGTACCCTCATATTTTTTTGTCATCTGTGTAAACTGGACATTGAGAAAGGCTTTCTTAATTCTGGGAATGTAAAAAGATTACTAGCCGTTCGTTATTTCTCAATAGCAATGAAATACTTTTATTCCCTATAGTGTGCAAATGTCCGGTTTAAATTCTTGTTATTATTTCAAATTGGTAACAAAGTATCAGAGGATAATACTAATTCATATGATCGGTGCAACAATCAACTATTATCACTACAATGACGTGGATCAACTATTATGGTTTATCAAACATGAAAAACTTTTGCATTGCATTTATTCTACTGGGAATTCTTTTCCCATCAACTTCTATTGCTGCTGAAGCACATCCGATTTTTGCTGTTCTTGGTGTTTTTTTGGCGGGGATAATATATATCTATGTGATGGGCTTGGGAATAATGAAGATACTTAGCCGGTTCAAAAGTAAAAAATCGAAAAAAAAGACCGGTAACATTTCTGAATAGTCTCACCACATCCAACTAATCAAAATAATAGTAAAAGTTAAGGGATCAGTACCCTTAAAAAATAATCAGAAGATGGCGCGCCCAGAGAGATTCGAACTCCCGACCAACCGGTTCGAAGCCGGTTACTCTATCCAGCTGAGCTATGGGCGCATTGGAGTGATGTATTTTAACGGGTTATTTAGTGAGTACAAGTGGAATGTTAGATATCTCTTAAAGAACCCTTTGTCAGGTGTTTGCCCAGAGAGATTACTCCGTGCATCCCTGCACTTCGCCCCTTCGGGGTCGTTGGCAAGCCAACGGGTTGAAATGTTCCTGACATTTCAATCGAACTCCCGACCAACCGGTAATATAAAAACCAAGTTGTGAGTGCAGCCGGTTTTTGCGAATCACTTAAAGTAATTATCTCAAGCAAAAGAAGGCAAACGAACCACATAAACCTACTCTATCCAGCTGAGCTATGGGCGCATTGGAGTGATGTATTTTAACGGGTTATTTAGTGAGTACAAGTGGAATGTTAGATATCTCTTAAAGAACCCTTTGTCAGGTGTTTGCCCAGAGAGATTACTCCGTGCATCCCTGCACTTCGCCCCTTCGGGGTCGTTGGCAAGCCAACGGGTTGAAATGTTCCTGACATTTCAATCGAACTCCCGACCAACCGGTAATAAAAAACCAAGTTGTGAGTGCAGCCGGTTTTTGCGAAGCACCCAAAGTAATGATCTCAAGCAAAAGAAGGCAAACGAACCACATTAACCTACTCTATCCAGCTGAGCTATGGGCGCATTGGAGTGATGTATTTTAACGGGTTATTGAGTGCTTACGAGAGGGGTGTGTGAAATCTCTTAAAGATCATCATGCTTGAAGTCATTTGCCCAGAGAGATGAGTCGTTGTAATGACATGATGCTTCTCAATGGGCTTTGTAACTTGACTAGGAATGGGTGTTAATTATGAATCACCAAGTTTGAATGAGGTAATGCCATCATGGTCTCGGGAGTTAATGATTCCAGTTTATTAACGCCAGCAAATCGTTTCACGTGTTTGAAACGGCTGAAGACAAAATCGACGGTAGCAGCAGGATCAGCATCACGTAAAGTGATGTGTTCTTTGTTCCACTCGAAGATCACGTGGATTTTGGGGTTGTTAGCGATGACCTGTTTCGCGCCTTCCAGAACATAAGGTTCTGCACCTTCCGTATCGATTTTGATTAAATCTATGTGTTGATCACCAAACATGTCATCCAGAACCACAGATTTCACTTCACAGGATTTTTCCGCCAGATTGGCTTGTTTGGTTGAAACGATTCTACCGGAGCCGTCTCGGTGTGAGTTCCAAGTGAAATTAAGTGTTTTGGCTTCATTAAACACAGCATTGTTATGACATGTGATGATGTTCTTAAAGCCATTAATTAATGCGTTTTCAAACAATTTATTGTACACATCAGGATTGGCTTCGAAAGCATTAACTTTCCCTGTTGGACCGACCAAATGAGCAGATAGCAATGATAAAAATCCAATGTTTGAACCCACATCCAGTACTTTGTTGCCTGGTTTTAATGTCTGTTCTAAATAAGTACAAATGGGTTTTTCAATAACGCCATTGGTGATGATGCTGTAGGTGTGTACGTTTTTGGTGTTAATCAGGATTTTACGACCAAAATAGGTTTCCGCTAAGCCCACATCATCATATAAATAGGCGTATTTATAATTGCTCATTATTGCTTTCGTGAAAAAAAATCTGATTTTATCATAGAGTAAGAAGTTTAATGCCATGTTAGTCAGTTTAATTCATTGCTTGTAAGAAGTATGTATTTTAGTGGCTCAATAAGGAATTACAATTGATATAATTAATTAGGCTGCATCATTTCAAGCCCATTGAAAAGGCGATCATCAAGATGAATAAAAATGACCAAACTGCAATTGATACACTGATAAATCA
>JBPOFV010000406.1:0-2860 GCA_051252335.1 Marinicella sp.
GCCCCACAAATTAAAACACAAATGGGGTTGATTGGAGGTGCTGCCTATGCCCAACATCAGACCCATTTTCCTGAAGAAACCAAACAATTGATCGATGCTTCAGACGCCGTCTTATTTGGTTCAGTTGGTGGGCCTATCAAAGCGGCTGAAGAGCCTCAATGGTTAAACTGTGAAGTCAATTCAATCTTGGCCTTAAGAAACCATTTAAATTTAGCCATCAATATTCGACCAGCCAAGTTTTACCCGGCTCTGAAAGACATTTCACCGCTAAAAAATGAACGATTACAGGGTTGTGGAGAAATCATCATTCTGCGCGAATTACTGGGCGATATCTATTTTGGCAATAAAAAGACGTTCTCTGCAAATGGCCACATGATCGCTGAAGATACAGCAACTTATACCGAAAATCAAATCAGTCTAATTGCACATCAAGCATTTAAAACAGCCACCCATCGTAAACAACATGTGGTCTCTGTGGATAAAGCCAATGTACTGGACACCTCTAAACTGTGGCGCCATGTTTTTAATCAAGTGGCTGGTGAATATCCGAACATTCAATTGTCCCATATGCTGGTAGATAATTGTGCCATGCAGTTAATCCTCGACCCAGCACAATTTGATGTGATTGCGACCAGTAATTTATTTGGAGATATTTTGTCTGATGCGGCCAGTGCCCTGCCAGGTAGTTTAGGCATGATGCCTTCGGCCAGTTTCAACCAGGAAGGCTTTGGCTTGTATGAACCTTCCGGAGGTTCGGCACCTGACATTGCAGGCCAAGACAAAGCCAACCCCATGGCCCAAATATTATCTTTAGCTATGCTGTTAAGGCATTCTTTTAACATGGAGCAAGGGGCTCTACAAATTGAATCCGCCATTGGGAAAACCTTAGATGCCGGTTACAGAACGGCAGATATCATGCAAGAGGGGTGTCATTTGTTAGGTACTGAAGCATTTACCGAAAAAATACTTCAGGTTTTATGAATTAAATAGAGGGTTGAATCATTCATCCCTCTATCCATTTGGAGTAACCTGATCTTAATTTCTTAGAGAGCCTCTTTGGCGCACTCTGTTGCAACTTTCAATGCATCTGCTTGAATTTTATCTGTATCTCCCGTTTTCTGAGCATCTAAAACGGCTGCATAGTCAGTGTTTTTGACATTACATTCACATGCTTTTTTACTTTTTTCTCGCATTTCTTCTGGCACACTTTCTAACTGAGTGTTACAAGCTTGTAATGCAGCCTCTTTTAATTGATTGGCATCCATAGTAAAACCAGTTGAGGTAACCATGGTACATATGATAATTAATAATTTCTTCATATTAAGCTCCTAGATATTTGCTTATTTTAAAAGGACGTTCAAGGTATCATGTGAGCATAATCCAATTTCATGACGGCTGTCACAGATTGGTTTATTTTGTGTTGATTTAACGTCTAAATGACTGAAATTTAACGCTATAATAATATATTAACGCACTTAATTTGGAGCCTTATTACCAAGGTGTGTGACAATCTTTCAAATATTCATTCTTAACAATCTCAACTGCATCATCAAATCGGTCATCCAAGTAATGCATGATTTTTTCAGACAAGATTGAGTTCGGGTCATGATGACCACTCCATTTAACCAATTGTAGGATCGAAGGAATTAAGTCCAAGCCTTTATCAGTTAAATGATACAGTTTTTGACGTCCATTTTCGGGATCCTTACATTGTGTGACTAAGCCATGTTTCGCCAGTTTTTTTAAACGATCAGCCAAGATGTTTGTAGCCATGCCTTCATCACTTTCGATGAATTGTTTATAACGACAACAGCCTTTAAACAACATGTCTCGAATAATCAAGAAACTCCACTTATCTCCCAGTATTTCAAGCACATAGGTCATCGGGCAGACGGTTAATTTATATGTTTTATTTTTTGTCATATGCAAATAATAAACTTTTTACTTGCATTATGCAAGTTATTAAGTAAACTGGGAATTACTTTCGATTTGCAAGTAATAGAGAACCACCATGAAAAAATATCATTTATTCGCGACCTTATCATTTGCCTTCATATCTTTCTTGATTGAAATGATGATGTCAGCACAAGCAGGATTTAACACATTCGCAGGTTTTAACTGGTTCCTCAGTAAAGACCTACTTTCAACCAACCAAATATTGATTTGGCTTGGTCAAGGCATTGCATTGAGTTTTGCTGCTTTCCTATACATTAACAAAAAGAATACATTGTTAGATGGGTTTCGATTTGGTCTCATCACAGGATTATTATTCATCTTATTGGCGCTGTTTAACCTGATGTTTCAACTTGACAACAGTCACTATGCCTTCTTGGCCAGCTCTTTATTGCCATTGAGCTTATTACAATTGATTGGGTTTTGTATCAACGGTTGGATTTTTGGCTTATTGTTTGAAATGTTTTCACCTGAGCTACCTACCAATAAAAGTTTGTGGTCATTGGCATAAGCACAACATCTTACTTATAATTCGTGACATGACTTATCAAATTCGTTCTTTGCAGACAGCTGACCTTGAACAAGTGTTTAAGGTCAGAACGGCCACCAAAGAGAATGCCATCACCATGGAAAAACTGCACGCCTACGGCATTACTGTAGAATCACTGACTCAAGCCGTTGATCAAGAATTACAAGGCTGGGTATGCACCCTTGACCAGCAAATAGTGGGATTTTCAATCGGTAACAAAAACACCGCAGAAATGCAGGTTTTAGCTGTATTACCTGAACATGAAGGGCATGGTATTGCCAAGCAATTAATGACTGCTGTAGAAACCTGGCTATTTAAACAAGGGCATGATTCAATCTGGTTATTAACCACACCGGATCCAAAACTCAGGGCATACGG
>JBPOFV010000407.1:0-2857 GCA_051252335.1 Marinicella sp.
CTGTTAACCCACCCAGATGTGGCGGCTTTCTCACAACACATTGGAGAAATTGGACAAAATTTGACCGCTGAAAATCATTCATGGCTGGCTCGTCTTTATTGGTTTACCATTGAATTTGGATTAATTAAAAATTCTGACACCAACTGTATCAATCAAATACTGCCTATGGGGTCAGGGTTGGCATCATCACCAACAGAATTAATTTATGCAGCCAGTAGTTTGGAGCCTCATAGAAAACAATTTGATGTCATCCAAGTTTTAACTACGCCTTATAGAATTGATATCAAACAGCCCATATATTATGTTTTAGAATCATTTGAACAGCTTTCTGAAATCACCGAAAGAAATTTAATGGCTGATATTTTGTTGGCACGTAAAAAAGGATTACAAAGTCCGCATCATAAATTGGCACAAGCCTGTTAAACTATATGCTTATGAGTAAAGATTTATTGAATAACGTTGATTGTGAGCCTTGCCAAGGAGGGATAGATGCAATGGATGATCAAATGATAGCTTCTTACATGTCTTCAATTCATGAAGCTTGGCAATATCATAAAGATAAACAATGTATAGAGCGATCCTTTAAATTCAAAAATTTTTCTAAAACCATGTTTTTTGTCAATGCTTTGGGCCATTTAGCTGACCAGCAAGGACATCATCCTGACGTCAAATTTGGTTATAACTATGGTCGAGTTAGGTTTACCACCCATGAAGCCGGTGGCTTAACCATAAATGATTTTATTTGTGCCAAAAAAGTAGATTTACTTAATAAGTAAACATAGATTTAATTTTCAATATAGCCTCTGCAAAGATACACCCTTATAATTCAACCACTTCACCAATCATGGCAACGCCAGCCAAAACAATACCAGCACCACATTGAAATTTATTGCTGTCAATAAAGACCCTATTTTTAAAATTACTTTTCAAATTAATGACTGCATTTGCACCCAATGATTTGGCGCGGCTTTGAAAAGATTTCAATACTGACAGTAAGACCCATTTACAGGCTTTCTCATCACTTTTGCTGACCGCATTGGTTTTTTTGTTGCTGCGAAACTCACCATGATTTTTAATTATATTTGTGGTTGATGAACCGCTTAAGTGAAATTGAATGTTCTCGTCCAGTATGCCGTCTTTATATCCTTGATTAACAACTTCAATGAAATCAAAAGTTAATAAATCTGTTCTGGCATGCAGCGATTGAATTGAAAGAATTGAGAGCACAATGATTACGGCTATTTTATTCATGGTTTGAAGATCCATATAATTTTTGTATTGAGAGCCTGTATAATACCTTTTTATTATTTACAAGGAAAGTGCTGCCAACTTGAGGTGCTTTTATTGGATCGATATCTCTTAAAATATGCTAAATTTTTCTATCAAGCAATGGGCGCTTTGGGATCTTTCAGAAAGTGCTGAATTTATTGGGCAAGAAGCAACATACTCAGGAAAACCTGAATTAATTGGTGTTAAGCCGATGGTGAAAAGACGAATGCCCATGTTGGCCAGAGCCATTTATGAGCTCACGCAAGGGCATAAACAAATGCCTATTGTCTATGCCAGTAAAAATGGTGAATTATCACGAACCATTAAATTAATTAGACAATTTGGAGGAGACCTTTCTCCAGCCTTATTCAGTATGTCTGTTAATAATGCCATCCCTGGACTGCTATCCGTGATTGGAGAAGATAACAGTTCGTATACAGTCATTGATAGCATGAGTGGTGTGATTGAAATGGCCGTGTATGAAGCGGTTTCGCTGTTGGACCAACACGCTGCAATTAAAGTTGTTTATTTTGAAGAATCCAGCTGCCCTGAATTAGCTGAAAATTTATCAAATCCTGACTTGGGACTGGTGTTTTTCATGGTCATTAAACCAGGCGATACTTTCAGCTTACGTGTTACAGGTGAGGCAATTTCTGATTACGTAAGCCACAACAGCAACATCAATATAAAAGATTACTTGGCCTTATTAAATGGACAAACTAACTCCATTCAACACTCAATTGCCAGAAACGCTTGGTACTGGGAAAGACATTGCAACGAATAAATTATATATGGCGAGTGATAGCCACAGCCATGTCGTTTACTGTCTTCGGCATTGGAGGCTTGCTAATTGGCTTGATCGCCTATCCCTTGTTATTGTTATGTACAGGCAGCAAAAACCGCAGCCGATATGGTCAATTGATCATTCATTGGAGTTTTCGTTTTTTTATTTGGTTCATGCATAGTTTGGGTATTTTTTCGATCAAAATACAGAATCGGGAACGTTTAGATCGTTCTGGTTTGTATTTGATTGCTAATCACCCAACATTAATTGATGTGGCTATCATGCTCTCAATGCTGAAACAATCTGATTGTGTGGTTAAATCAAAATTAGCACAAAACATGTTCACAAAAGGACCATTGTTGACAGCTGGATACATAGAAAATAACACGCCAGAACAGCTCATTGAGTCATGTGTTTCTTCTTTGCAAGCTGGTCGAAATCTGTTGATTTTCCCTGAAGGCACACGAACCAAAAATTTACAGTCACTGGACTTCAAAAGAGGTGCTGCTATCATTGCGCTCAGGTCTAAGCACAATATTTCACCAATTACGATAAAATGTGTCCCTCGCATGTTAGCAAAAGGGCAGAAATGGTATAAAATCCCCAGCTCAAAACCAAGCTTCAGCATAAATATAGGGGATGAAATTCCTATCAAGCCTTTTATTCAAGATAAACAGGCTTTGAGTATTCAGTCAAGAAGGTTGAATCAAGTGCTGTTAAATTACTATTGTGAGGAATTACAAATTGGAAAAAATAATAACGGAGTTAAAAGAACTGATCATTGATGCCTTGGTACTTGAAGAC
>JBPOFV010000408.1:0-2829 GCA_051252335.1 Marinicella sp.
ATTACAATCTATGCATGACATACATAATGACCGGAATCGAAGGATTCGAACTGACGGAACAAGACGTCAAAAACATCAACCATCCACTGACTTGTGGTGTGATCTTCTTTAAAAGAAATTTCAAAGATTATTATCAATTGCTGAGCTTAATTAAGCAAATCAGAGCGCTTAAAGGAAAGAACTTTATTCTTGCCGTTGATCAAGAAGGAGGTCGGGTGATTCGATTTGGATTGCCATTCACACAGTTACCACCGCTTGGCCTGATTGGACAAATTTATGTCAATGACAAAGACCAGGCCAAAACCTTGTGTCACTTACATGCTTGGTTGATGGCCAGTGAGTTATTGAGTATTGGTATAGATTTAAGTTTTGCACCAGTATTTGACATAGATAATGGCAGTGATGTTATTGGTGATAGAGCCTTTGCTGACAATGCCATTCTGGTGGCAGCATTAGCCAACATATACTGTAATGGAATGCAATCAGCTGGAATGAAAACCACGGCCAAGCATTATCCAGGTCATGGTACAGTCAAAGCCGATTCGCATTTCGAGTTACCCAAAGATGACCGATCTAAAGATGATATTTTTAATCAAGACATGCAACCTTTCAGTCAATTAATACCGACAGGTTGTATTGATGCGATGATGTTATCTCATGTGATCTATTCTCAAGTTTGTGAATTACCAGCAGGGTATTCGACAAAATGGCACCAAGATATCCTCAGAGAACAGCAAGATTTCACAGGCGTTACCATCAGTGATGATCTGGGAATGAAAGCAGCCGAATGTGTCGGAGACATTCATCAAAGGTACCAAGCTTGTGTTGATGCTGATATCGATTTAACTTTATTATGCGAGCCTAAATTATGTACAGACCTTTATTCAAACAATCGTTTGAAATATTTACCCAATCATGGTCCAAAATTGATTAAAATAAAACGCTTACAAGGTCATTCAACCTTAAGTACTGAACGTCCTTTCTGGGAACAAATGCGCTGGCAACAAGCCAGAAAAGCTTTGGTTACCCTCATGGCTCAATAAGACAAGCCTTTTACAACACATAACGAGACCAATTAATGACAACAGAAAGCTATCCGAAACTTTTTGCCCCACTCTCTGTAGGAAATAAAACAATTAAAAATCGTGTATTGATGGGTTCCATGCACACTGGTTTAGAAGACCGCAAGAAAAACTACCCTAAACTGGCTGAATATTTCAGACAACGTGCTGCTGGCGAAGCAGGCATCATAGTCACTGGTGGCATAGCACCTAATATTGCAGGCTGGGTTGGACCTTTTTCTGGTTTCTTAAAATATGGTTTTCAAGTCAAAAGACACCAACTTATCACAGATGCGGTACACCAAGAAGATGGCCTAATCTGTATGCAAATCCTCCATTCTGGCCGTTATGGATACCACCCATTCAGCGTTTCATCGACCGACAAGCAATCACCCATAACCCCATTCAAACCGAAAAAGTTAACTGAGAAAAAGATTCATAAACAAATCAGAGACTTTGTTAATTGTGCGAAGTTAGCGCAAAAAGCCAATTATGATGGTGTGGAAATCATGGGCTCTGAGGGTTATTTGATCAACCAATTCATTTCACCACGCACCAATGATCGCGATGACAATTGGGGTGGGTCGTTCGAAAACAGAACCAAGTTTGCTTTAGAGATTGTTGAACAGACACGCGCAGCAGTTGGTCCTGATTTCATTATAATTTTTCGTTTATCCATGCTTGAATTGGTGAATAATGGCTCATCCATTGATGAAGTGATCCAATTAGCCAAATTATTGGAACAAGCTGGTGTCAGTATCATCAATACCGGAATTGGCTGGCACGAAGCACGGGTTCCAACCATAGCTACTATGGTTCCCAGAGCTGGCTTTGCTTGGGTGACTGAGTTGATTAAAAAAGAAGTCAGTGTGCCTTTGGTTACCACCAATCGAATTAACCATCCACAAGTAGCTGAAGACATCATTGCATCAGGCAAAGCTGATATGGTGTCTATGGCCCGACCATTTTTGGCAGACCCTGATTTGGTGAAAAAATCCAGAATTGGAGCAGAACAAGACATCAACATATGTATTGGCTGTAATCAGGCTTGTTTAGACCATGTCTTTAAAAACCAAATGGCCAGCTGTTTGGTTAATCCGGCTGCATGTCATGAAGACGAGTTCACCAAAAACCCAGCAACTAAACAGAAAAACATCGCTGTGGTTGGTGCCGGCATGGCAGGTTTGTCATGTTCGACCACTTTGGCTGAACGTGGTCACCAGGTGACATTATTCGAAGCGACTGAAAAAATTGGTGGCCAGTTTAATTTGGCAGCTGCCATACCAGGCAAAGAAGAGTTTGAATATACTATCAATTATTTCACTCACTTATTAAACAAACATGGGGTCGACTTAAAACTCAATCACCAAGCAACAGAAGCCGAGTTGGCTGGATTTGATGAAGTGGTTATTGCCTCAGGAGTGACTCCAAGAGTTCCAGGCATTGAAGGCATTGAGCATGACAAAGTCATTTTATACCACGACCTTCTGAGCGGCCGTAAAAAGGCTGGTCAAAAAGTGGCTGTCATTGGCGCAGGTGGTATTGGTTTTGATGTGTCTGAATATTTATCGGTTGAAAACCCAGAACAAGCCCAAACCATCGATGAGTTTTGTGCTGAATGGGGCATTGACCAAAGCATTGAAGCACCAGGTGGATTGGTGAAAGCTCATGATGAAAAATCTGCACGTGAAATCTACATGTTACAAAGGAAAACCAGCAAACCTGGCAAAGGATTGGGTAAAACCACTGGATGGATACACCGGTTGAC
>JBPOFV010000409.1:0-2820 GCA_051252335.1 Marinicella sp.
GTCTAAGCCAGTTTGAAAGGCTATTGATGAAATTTTACCTCTACAGTTTTCTGTGGTTTTATCAATATACTTTTCAGCTTCTTCAATGAACATCTCTTTAGCTAAATTTTGAAAGGAATTAAACTCAACTTTTTGTTTAACCAGTATCCTGATTAAAGGCCTCAGACATGTTTGAATAAACCCGAGCCAATAGACATCAAATGACAAATTGACTGATTTTGCTTTTTGATTTTTCATTTAAAGTACCACCCCTGAAAATTTTGAAAACCTTGGTTAATGCCTTTTTCAAAGTCTTGTCTGGTCTCTACACCTTCTAGCACTGTGGTTATGCCCATAGAATGGGCAAATTTTGCCAAGCCAGATGTGAATGATGATGTTTCATTTTTTAAAGTTAAGTTTTGATTGGCAACTTTAATGACATCAATGAGACCCATTTGTAGCAATTCCCAATGAGCAAATCCTGAGCCAAAGTCATCCAAGGCAATCCAGCCACCTTTTGATCTGAAAACTTGTAGCAGTTCTATGGTGCTTGAACACATGGGAGGCATCGAATCAATTTCAATGATTTCAATACAAACCCTGCTTGGATCTATCATATTAAGATCCATCAAATGTAATAAGTTGTTCTTGAAGTCGCTGCTCAATAAACTCATTGGCATTAAATTAACACTTAATCGAGGAACAGGCTTCTCTTCTAAAATTCTTGGTAGCTGGTCAAAGATTTGTATGTCTAAGTCTATTTTTTGTTGGGTACTCAAGGATTTAAAAAAGTGCTCAACATCGAGGTTGCCAAACATGTGTTGTGGTCGATACAGCATTTCTTGCCAATTTTGTTTTTCCATACCAGCACCCACAATATCCTGAAACTGAAATCTCAGTTTCTGGCTAATGGTCGATTTAAATGCTGCTAAATTCATAAACATGGTCAAGATTGAACAGGTTTATTATAAACCCATAAAAGTTAAGGTGTAAACAGTTATATGAAGAAAATGAATAAAAATTTGTTAACCAGCACTCGAAATGAAGCCTGGTATGGGTTTTATAGGTAGAGTTTGCGCCTAATTAGTCAACGGACTTTAGGTGTTGGAACAAATAGAGCTGGGGTAAATTGCTGAATGATTTATGATTTTAATAGGAAATCAACTATTTCTTGATTGGCTTCAGGTAGTTTGAGGTTTTTAAGTTGGTCTGTGTGAGCCCATTGCATGGGCTGTCCTTCATTCGCACATACATTTATGTGGGTATTGATTTCATGAAAAACATGTAAATGAATTCGAGCATCAGGATAGGTGTGCTTGATGTCAATAATTTTACAGGGGTTGATCGGGGTGTAATTAAGTTCTTCTTGGCATTCGCGGATCAAGGTTTCGATCGCTTGTTCAGAGGATTCCACTTTGCCGCCTGGGAACTCCCAGTAACCAGCCAAGTGTTTGTCTGCTTTTCTTTGTGTCAGTAAAACTTCGCCATTCTTGTTTTGTAAAACAAGAATGGCGACATGTATGTATTGGTCTGGAATTATGTCAAACGGCCATGACATTGTTTGAATTTCTTGCCAGATCCGCAAGGGCAAGGATCATTGCGACCTACTTTTTGGCCCTCTCTGATAAAAGTTTCTACTTTTTCAGGTGCACTGTTGTTCGGTTGGCTGGGTGATTGGTGTTGGAATGTGACATTTTGTTCTTCTTTGTGCTCTAAGCCTGCCACATCCTCTTCTTCTTTCACTTTGACACGGGCAATGATTCTTGTGGTTTCGTATTTGATCTTATCCAATAAATCTTTAAACATTTCAAAAGATTCACGTTTGTATTCTTGGATAGGTTGCTTTTGTGCATGAGAACGTAAGCCTACACCTTGGCGCAGATGATCCATTTGAGCCAAGTGCTCTTTCCACAATTGATCTAAAGTATTTAGGTAAGCAGCTTTTTCAAAATGGCGCATAACTTCATCGCCAGTCATGGCTTCTTTTTCTTTGAAAAAACGTTCTACGTGGTCATGAATTTTGTCGGTTAATCCGTCATCATCTAGATTTTCATCTCTCTCCAAAATCCTTGCAATATTGATTTCTATACCAAACTCATGTGACAACACACGTTCAAGTTGAGGGATTTGCCATTGTTCTTCTACACTTTCCAATGGGATATGTTGTCTGATGACATTGTCGAAAACCTCTTCGCGAGTATCTGCAATGTACTCGCCAATTTCATTGGCTTCTAACAAGTCTGTACGTTGTTGATAAATGACCATTCTTTGATCGTTAGCAACGTCATCGTATTCCAGCAAGTGCTTACGCATATCAAAGTTATGTGACTCAACTTTTCGTTGGGCGTTTTCGATGATACGAGTTATCCATTTGTGTTCAATGTATTCATCTTCTTTCATGCCAAAACGTTTCATGTTGTCCATCATGCGGCTTTGGCCAAATACGCGCATCAGATTGTCTTCAAGTGAAATATAGAATCTTGATGATCCTGGATCTCCTTGTCGGCCGGCACGACCACGCAATTGATTATCGATACGTCTGGACTCGTGGCGTTCTGTACCAATGATACGTAAACCACCATTATCTAAAACTTGTTGGTGCCTCACTTTCCAATCTGCTTGTAATTGATCTTTTTCAGCATCACTGATATCACCTTTGCTGTCAATTTCAACAGCCAAGTTTCCACCCAGTACAATGTCAGTACCACGGCCAGCCATATTGGTGGCAATGGTAACGGCGCCGGGTAATCCAGCCTCGGCTACAATCATGGCTTCACGCTCATGTTGTTTCGCATTCAAAACATTGTGTTTGATTTTGCTTTGTTTTAATTGATTGGATAA
>JBPOFV010000410.1:0-2811 GCA_051252335.1 Marinicella sp.
GATTATTCACGTTTGGCAGCATTTTTGGCAAAAATCAGAGTGATGATGATTGGAAAAATAAACCCTTTCAAAGGGGCTAAATAGGTCAACCATGGCTCTGCACTTGACATTTGAATATACTGAATGACCACCAAAACACTGATAGATAACCACATTGAGTACAGCCCCACTCGTTTGAACATGATCACCAGCATCAAACTAAATATAATCCACAATCTGACAATATTTTGAAAGTGCCCTTCTGAAAAAACCGCGGCTGCATCACCAGAAGCAGCTAAACCGGTATAAATTTTAACCGTATGATAGGTAATCAGAAAACCGGCCAAGATCCACACAATTATTTGTTTTTGATTCATAATAAATCGTTACCACCTGCAAGAATAAATAAATTATAACCTCGAATTTATGAATAATTGATGTGCTTTAAGTCATCAGAATTGAACAATACTCAGTCTGCATTTTAGTCCTCAAGGTGTAGGGAAATTCTATTGAGAATCATTCTTGCTCTCCTGAGGTTCTATTCGAACTTGCCATCTGTTGATCAACTCAGCTTCAAGCATGGGTAGAAAGTCTTGATACATAGCCAATAACTCATTGTAAGCCTTGATACGTTCTCAGGTGGTCAAGCTAACTGCAGATACAGCTCTGACAATTGTGGGGTTGTTACACAGTTGGGTGATTTTTCTCAACAACATCAGTCTTCCTCGTAAATCATAAAAATACCCGCTTCAACCATCACTTCATAGCTAGCTCGATAGGGTTCGGTCGCTTCAAGCAGGTCATCAAAATCATCAACCTGCATAGACAAGTTAGCTATTCTGCGCCGCAACAAATCTGCAAAATCAGGATGAGAACGCAAAACCGCAGCAGCTTCGGTCATCTGCTCTGCAGGCATAGAAAGTTGGCAGTTATAAGACAGGGAGTTTTCGCCTTTCATCAGCCGAGCTACCGAGATGTTTCGATCACCACAAACTGCCGCGGCATGGAGCTGAACGTTGATCGGGATCATGGTTCGATACAAACGACGGTAGTCTGAAGATTTACCATCATTTTGGATATCTATAGCTTGTTCACTTTCATAAAACACCGTGGCAATTCGTCCCAATTCGCTTTTTGCCAACAAGTCATAGCCGCCAGATGAAACCAATTCTGTATACGTAGAGGATTGGTTCAATCGATTGAACTGGGTGGCTCGAAAAGCCGCAACCAAAAGTTCATTGTCAGGCAGTGATTCTCGCCCAGTCAAATCATCCAACACCCGTTTGGCATTATCAATAACCACTTCATGGTAAGTGGAAAAACTATTGGCAAGCCAAACATCAACCCCAAAATCATCAGCCAAGCGTTCAGTGAGTACCAACGTGCGCTCTCGAGTTAACCGCTCTTCATTCCAATCACCAATTTGAATACCCAAAAAAACGCCAAATACCACAATAATAAAATCTAATGTAACTGCGAACCAGTTTTGTTCTTTGACGTGTTTGGTTATGCTGCGCAGTATCATTTCAACTCTCCTTCTACAATGGATTGAATCGCTCTTGCTTGTTGTAGTAGGTCTTTCATTTGAATGGTTATCATTTTTTTACCTATTTGAACATTCTGCAACTCAGGCCTTAGCTCATCAATCCTTGTCAAATCATAATCGGTAACTTTACCTCTCATAAACGGATCATGTACAACGACTTGATGATATCGATTTTGAGGACTTGTTATCAGTGACATAACGATTCTTGTGGTTGACTCATGTGCACCAAATTCTTGATAGAATGATGTCAATAAAGAGCGTAAATCGGATGAGGCCAGATTTGAAAGTTGACCTGATGAAACCAATTCTTGCAGTGCTGTGGGTAGAGAAGGTGCCGCTGATAATGACCCTGCTTTTGCTAAAGTGTTTTTAAAGTCGTCAACATCTATTGGCTCTATGCCTAGTTGAATCATGTTTAATATATTGGCAGAGGAATCTGTGTTATCTATTTGTTTTTTAATATTAATTTCAGACGTATCAATGAAAATACTGAATTGCTCTTGTAGCTGCATCAATACCTGCTGTTCTTCTTCTTTAGCAAGGCGGTCTGTATTCCAATTTTGAACCTGAAGGCCGACAAAAACACCGACGACAACGATAAGGAAGTCGATGAATACCGCGAACCAGTTTTGTTCAGTGACGTGTTTTGTTATTCTTCTTAACAACATAATTTTCTCTTCACTATTTTCACTGCTTACCCCAACGAGAACTCAGTTCCTGCTCAATGCTTTGAAGAATACTTTCATATTGTTCTAAAATGGGCTCATAGGCTCTTTGCCGTTCAAGAGTTGAATAACTGATGGCTGAAACTGAACGCGCAATTTGTGGTAAAGCACAAAGCGTTTGTATATCAAAATCAACCCCCACAAACTCACCGATAAACGGATCAGCATACCTGCGAGATAAATCATAACGCACCTCTTTTTCGACCATGTGCCGATGGTGCTCATTTGAACGAGCAACTGACTCAGTAAAAGTGTTACCTCGCCACTCAACCAATGCAATGGCTTCTGATAACTGGTCTTTTAATGCTTGATTTCGAATGATGTTGGTGCGACCTGCCGCACTCATTTCATCAACAGTGCGACGGAATATCCGCGGAGGATTGATATAGCCAATCGTATTGACGCCACGTTGAAAAGCCAATTCATCCTCAGTATTCACTTTACAGGCATCCAATGAATATAACATGACCTCATAATCAGCTAACTGGCGGCTTAAAAAATTTATATCTCTACTTTGGCCTTTGATACTTTCAACAAAGTCATCATGGAGCTGTTCTAAGT
>JBPOFV010000411.1:0-2810 GCA_051252335.1 Marinicella sp.
TGAATGTTGTTCATGTTATGCCCAAATCTTTGCGCACCAAAATAGTTAGGTACACCTTGAGCTTTTATGGTTTTAATGTTTTGATCAATTTGGGTCTTATCTGCGACAACCTGGCGAATTACCAACTCAAATTCATTCCAACTTAAATAACCTGTTTTGATTTTACTTTTGTGCCATTGGTGATCAATGATTTGGAGTTCAGTGGGTAATTTTGCTTTGATTTCATTGAGTTCTTTGATTTTGGGTAACTGCACACTGAACCATTGTTTGGTAATGGCATGGCGGTCTTTAAGGCCAGCAAACCCAACTTGTCGTGCAGGAACTTTACATGCACTGGCTAATTGAGTGGCTGCCCAAGCGGTGTTACTGTTGGTTTTTTTAACCAATAACCACAAATGCTCACCCTCTCCAGTAAATGATAACTCATTGTGTTCGGTGACTTTGAAATCACTCGGTTTGGTGCGGATGACACCAGTCCCATTCACCGGGTTTAATGAGGGAAATAGTTGGTTAAATTTTTGCATCGATTTGTCGTTAACAGAAACTTTTGGGGGTATTCATGTATTATAACGAATTAAGTTTTTAACATGACCATATAATGCTTAGCCTCATTATAATTAAAGTTTTTAAAACTAAATTGACAGTATTTATCTGTGCTTTCATCAGTAGGCTGATAGTTCAGATTAATTTATGACAATACTGTAACCAAGCTGTCATAATGTTTTATTATGATAACGCTTTAATACAAACATTTATATTTAGATGCAAAATAACATACTCATTGTTGAAGATGATATGGCCATTCGTGAAATGATGGCTTTCTCATTGAGTAGAGAAGGGTTCAATACATTTAAAGCGGCCAATGGGCAAGCTGCACTTGAGCAATTGAATCAAGTACGCCCAGACCTCATTGTGGTAGATTGGGGGTTGCCTGATATGAGTGGCATTGAATTGATCGAGATTATTCGACGTGATGATGTGATCAAGGAAGTCCCTATTGTCATGTTGACAGCTCGAGCGGAAGAAAGCGACAAGGTCAAAGGATTGGATCGTGGTGCTGATGATTATTTAACTAAACCAGCTTCAATGCTTGAATTGGTGGCCAGAATTAAAGCCCAATTGAGACGCTCAATGGGGTTTGAAAATAACCAACAAATAAAATATCAAGACATTGTTATGGATGCCGGTGCTCATGAAGTAATAATTAATGATGAGCAATTAATATTAAGTTTAACTGAATTTAAATTGCTCAAATTGTTTTTACAAAATCCAAACAAATTATTGGCCAGGGAACATATTTTAAATCATATTTGGGGCCGCAATACGGTCGTTGAAGACCGTACTGTAGATGTTCATATATTGCGTTTAAGAAAGGCTTTGAAGAGCCACGGCAAAGAAAAATGGATTCAAACCATCAGAGGTGTGGGTTATAAGTTGGTTAACAATTAATTATCTTCACTTGAAAATAATTGATTTAACTTGTTGCCATGGTACCCAGCGATGTTCGTCATTATTTGAAATTAAAACACCATTGTTTTCTATATTTACACTGCGAGTGCCATAGGCCATTAATGTACTTTGGTCACGCATCAATAAATCTACTGCATGCTCATGTTTTTTAGTGATTTGTTTGATGATTCTAAAAGGGATTTGCCGATTGGCTTGATTTACATCAGCATATAAAAGCTCATCTTGGCTCTGTTGGTTTAAATCTAAGGTGATCTGTTGCGCTTCAAGTTGCGTGTCATCATTTAAAATAACAGTGCCACTTAATTTGGCAGCCTGTTGAACATAATCATCGAAATCTAACCACTCAACATCCACTTCTTCAACATCAAGCTTAATAAATTGTTTCCAGTGAATTTCTATGCGGCCCAGGTCAGGGTTATCCACCCAAATACCTCTATTACCTCTGTTAACATCGTTGGTGCCACCAAGTAATAACTCGACGCCATCTTTGAGATTTACTTTGGATTTGTTGTCAGATTTTTCAATACTTTTGATGTCTGCAAATTGAATTTCATAGTCCTTGGTCTCATCATTGCCATCTAGTTTTTCATGGGTTAAACGTTCATCTTTATCCCACATGATACGACCAGAAAAAGTACCAATTTCTGAAGTTATGGTGCCATAAATGCCGTCACCATAAGTTGTGGCATCGTTGGGAGCTTTGGAGAAAACTACACTGCTGATGTCTTCAATGTCAAATTCATTGCGTTTGCCCTGGGCATCCATTACATTGATGTCGTCATGCAAATCATTGGATCCTTCTCCATCACTTATGATTGTGGTTCCATCATGTAAGGTGGCTGTAAATAAACCATCTTTCACATCAATTCTTTTGATGCTGCCAAATGTGGTGTTGAAATAGGGTAGTTCAATGTCATTACCAAAAAATGATTTGAACGTTATCTCGACGTCTCCAATGGATGCTTTAGGTCCGGGTTGTAGCGATTCTAAATGATCCACTTCATCGTCACTTAAATGCTCAATGCCAACGGTTTTAATTTTACGGCCATTAAAAATATCACTGAGAAAAGTTTCTTGGTCGCCCCAACGGATGGTGCCAGTGAATGTTTTTCCATTATCGTCGGTTAAAGTCCCATAAAGAACAGGTTCTGGATTGGCCGCATAAGAAGTGAAGGCGGCCAGCAATAAGCTGATGTTGAAGATTTTTTTCATATTTTTAATGCTTGTTAACTTTTAATTATTATGACAGCTTTTGTTGTGAATTTCATGTAACAAAAGTCCTGATTTCTTATTTCGTAGCCATGTCTCACATGTAAAACCATTTTCGATGGGTATAGATC
>JBPOFV010000412.1:0-2801 GCA_051252335.1 Marinicella sp.
GTGTTGGAAAGTTGCATCTCCTTATTTAAATCATCAAACAATTCAGACTTATCAATAACTGCAATTTGACTGGTAATCACTGGACGATCAATGATGTTTTCTTGAGTGATTTCTGCGCTAGCATTGTTAACTTGATCTACTTGTATTGGTTCAGGTTTTTTTTCAATTTGAACGGGTAATTTAGGGTAAAAGCTTTTGTAATCCAAAAGTTTCTTGTTCCCTGGTTCTTCAACGTTGTTGACTTGGTTGATGCTTTGGAAGTCTCCAACAGTATTAACGGTATTCATTGAATTGTGATCAGTGTGATTGGGCCGCAGTAATACTATGAGAAATAAAATTATCATTAAAAAGGGAAGGAATACCATCAATGATGATTGACTGGATTTATTTTGCAATAAAAATTTAACCCGATTTAACAACATGCCATCATTGATACCCAAATGGACACTGTGCTTTAATTTTATGTCGTTGGTAAATGCAGCGATGTTAGTCAGAGCCTTGGCATAGGTTAATCTTTCAGTATCTTGTTCTAAGACCATTTGATCACAACACTGTTCACGTATGTGTCTGATGTCGTTATTCATCCAACGAATACCTGGGTGGAAGAATAACAAGATGTCAGCACAAAGTTGAATGATGTTATGAATGAAATCGTTTCGTTTTAGATGACATAATTCGTGCTTAATAATGGCTTCTAACTGATCTTTTGGAATTTGGCTGATTAAACTTACAGGTAACAAAATAGTTGGTTTCAATACGCCATAAGCAGCAGGGACCATGACTTGTCTAGATATTTTTAATAGAGGAATGGTGTGCAAGTCTAATTTGATGGCTATATTTTTTATATATTGTTTTAATTCGCTGGAAACTTGAGGTGCACCTTCATGTTTGATGTTGGCTAGTTGCATCCAAGATCTAATAAGCCGGATACTGAGGAATACAACAGTAAATGACCAAATCAGTACAACATAAGGCAAACTGGCATTAATCAAAAAATACATCAGCCCTTCAAAACTTAACTGTTGAGGCGAAATGATGGCACTTGATAGTGGTGTTATGCTTTCGCTGATACTGATTGAGGGTGCAATCGTATTGGAATTAATGATTGGAATCAACAGACTGATTACAACCAATAACATGCCAGTCCAGTATTTTGCATGTATGGATTGAATATTTCGGGTAATGGTCCAATAAACAAGCGTAATCAACGTTCCTTGCCAAAGGAAGTGGATAAGTGCCCATCCTATGGATGACACCAATGTTTGTATTTCAGATCCTAGCATATGTTTCTGCTATCAGTTTTCTTCCACTTTTTCTAGTAATGTTTTAATTTCATCAAGTTCTGATTGAGTTGTGGTTTCATTGGTTCCTAGTGCTTGTAACACAAGAGAGCTTATTGAGCCGCCAAATAATCGGTTCTTTAAGTCTTCCAACATTTGTTTTTGAGTTTCCTTTTTAGTTAATGTTGGTTGGTAAATATGTGCTTTGTGTTCACTGTCACG
This sequence comes from Marinicella sp., assembly GCA_051252335.1. Lineage (GTDB taxonomy): Bacteria > Pseudomonadota > Gammaproteobacteria > Xanthomonadales > Marinicellaceae > Marinicella. The sequence continues at coordinate 1,503 of JBPOFV010000412.1, forward strand.
TTTAACCAAACCTTTTTGATGCATGACTTGCAGCATTTTCAAAGTGGTGGTGTAACTGGTTTTGCCATTTTTAATGATTTCTTCGTGAATTTGTCGCACCGTTGCGGGTGAGATAATCCACATGATATTAAGAATAGCAAGTTCTGTCTTAGTTGGTTTTGGTAGATTGTTCATAAGTTTGTAGTATAGTTTAACGAAATTCCTCGTATATCATATCGTATCTGTCTTAAATAATTCAAGTTAACTCAATCATCAATATTATAATTGTACAATTATTTCTGTTAAAAATTTATGTTTTTTTATCTAAACGTAATGTAAAAGATTTTAACTTTGTTTCAATAACGGGTTCATTACCATCCTTATGCAGCGTCTTTATGGGTAAACATTGTCTGTTGATGTCAAACCAAATTTGGGTCGATTTTTCACTTGTCGGAGGATAAATGCGTTCTGCTCTTATCAAATTTTGCTGGTCTAGTACCGCATTGAAATGATAGGTTTTAATGTGATTTGATTTGAGAACAGGCAAGGTGATTGAAGTCTCACCATTACAAACTTTGGCGCTTAACCAGATGGGTAATAAATGAGTGCTGATAGGGTTTAAATCAGTGGTTAAGTTAAATGGTTTTTTATGCTTGCCGGTTATTGTGTTTGATTGAGGATCAGTGTTGAATCGAAAGGTTTTTTTACTGAAAGCAACTTCTTGCTTCATGTTGTGCTGAGATACCAATATATTTTCACCAGAGAGCATGAAAGTTGATTTTTCTTGTCGTTCAAAACCTGTGAATGAAGCCAACCCATGTGTACCTTTGGTGGTGTCTTTTAATGTATACTGATTGTTGGCTTGTCGAGTTAGTTTGGTGTGTTGTTCAGCGGTTGGTTTGTTGTCCCTGGTGATCGTGTATGTGGCATCGTAGGAAAGTAACTCATCCACTGCAATTGATGATGACTGAGCCAAAGATGAAATGACCAACAGGCCTAATGTGAAAATAATTTTCATGCGTGTTCCATTCTACTGAATTAAAAAGGGTTTGTATTCAGGTTGATTGATTTTCATGTGCACATCAGAGTTCAATTCGATATTGCCAGATACGATTAGACCTATGGTAGTGGTCAAAAGTTTATGTTCTCGATGAATTAATTTTTTGGCCAGGCTCTCTGCATCATCTGAGCGACTGATTTTAAACCGAATTTGGGCTAATATGCGCCCATGGTCTAATTGCTCATCTACGATATGAACAGTGGCTCCATGATATTCGTCTTGATTAAGTAGTACTTTTTTGTGCGTATCCAAACCAGGAT
>JBPOFV010000413.1:0-2789 GCA_051252335.1 Marinicella sp.
GAATAGTATTCAGCAACATTGGCAATATCTTCATCTGTCAAAGTAGCAGAAAAACCAGCCATGATTGCATTTTTTCGAGCACCAGAACGATAATCCATAAGTGCTTGAGCCATATAATCAGCGTACTGTCCTGCTAATTTTGGATAAGTATCATCTATACCATTTCCATCCATTCCATGACATGTTTTACAAACTTGTTCAGCTTTGGCTTTTCCTAGTTCTGCATCACCGGCAAAAGCAACTGATGAAAATACCAAAAGACATAATAATATAATTTTCATAATGGTTACCTTATTGGTTGAATGTATTGAAGTATGCTGCAATATCAGCAATGTCTTGATCAGTTAAATTACCTGCTTGCGCTTGCATGGTTGGGTGACTTCTTTCACCAGACCGGTATGCTTTTAAAGCAGCAGCAATATAAGCTTCATTCTGGCCACCCAATCGAGGTACATGATACCTAGGGTAAGTGTTTTGGTAAAAAGGAATACCGTGACAACCTGTACAGGTATAAGCTATTTTCTTACCATTTACAGCATCTCCGGCTGCAGATGTCTGGAATGACAAAACCATCAACACCATGATCAATAAAGTTTTCATTTGAGTCCAAATTAAATAAAACGCCCATTATAGTCAGATACGCTTGTTGACTCAATCGAATTTAGCTGCAATCCAAGAAAAAACAAGCTGCATACAAGAATCTGTTGTGATTAAAGCATCAGACATAAAAAAAGGGTCCATTTAATGACCCTTTTTTAATCTCGATAATGAACAATCAGGATGTGGTTGAATGTTCCTTCTAAATTATTTTAAGCTGGCGTAATAGGCCGAAATATTATCAATGTCTGCATCAGTTAAAGCTGCAACCATGGGTGCCATGCTTGGGTCTTTTCTCTCACCATTTTTGAAAGCTTTGATTTGTTTCACTAAATAAGCTTCCTTTTGGCCTGCTAAATTTGGCCAAATAGGGCTGACACTGATGCCTTCAGCTCCATGACAGGCCGCACAAACAGCAGCTTTGGCTTTGCCCGCTTCAATATCAGCGGCGAATGAAGAACCTGCAGTCATCAACAAAGCAGTAACTAATAGAGTGGATTTATTCATAGCATATTCCAAATGTGAATTTAAAAAATGTATTGTAATAGTAATCTGCTGTGTATATGCCTTGTTTCAAGGAATTCTACAATTTATATGAGTTAATTTTGACCTAGATCAAGTCTATTGAAGGATTGTTATAAGACCCTGACTTCTTCTTCCAATTCAATGCCAAATTTTACTTTAACAGCACGTTTGGCCATCTTGGTCATTTTTAACAATTCTTGTCCCGATGCAAAGCCATGATTAACCAGAATTAAAGCATGTTTATCATAAAAACCGGCATCGCCTTCTCTATGACCTTTAAACCCACATTGTTCCAGTAACCATGCAGCACTGGTTTTTTGGTCATTACAATGTTTGGTTTCAAATAATGGCAAGTCTTTATGCCTGCGTTGAATTCTTTTGATGGTTTGTGGATCTATAACCGGGTTTTTGAAGAAACTTCCTGCGTTGGCCAGTTGTTCAGTATCAGGTAATTTACTGGCCCTGATTTCAGTCACAGCTTGGGCAATTTGTTTATAAGTAGGGGCTTTGGTACTGCTTTCAAATTTTTCTTTCAAAGGTTGATATGAAATATTGATCGGGTTGTCCGGCCGAAGGTCCAAGCCAATTCTACTGATGATCCATGGCTGGTCGTGGTATTTAAATACACTGTGTCGGTATGAGAACATACATTCTTCATTACTGAGTCTGTGATATAAGCCTGTGTGCCAATTATAGACTTCTACCCAAACCAAACAGTCCTGAAGTTCAGTGCCATAGGCTCCAATGTTTTGAAAAGGCGCAGCGCCAACCAAACCTGGAATTGAAGCTAAATTTTCAATCCCACCTAAATTTCTGTCTACTGCCCAAGTGACTAAGTCATCCCATAAGGTGCCAGCCCAAGCTACGACTAAATTATCTACAACAGTGATGTGCTTTCTTTTTTTGAAATGAACTACAAATCGGTTGAGGTTTTCAGTAAATAAGATATTACTACCGCTTCCCATGATCAACATTTCAGTTATCTTAATGTCCCTGGGAAGGGCTTCTAAATCACTCAAAGATTTAATTTCTGCAAAATTATCACAGTAACAATCTACAGCTAATGTGTTGTGGTTTTTTAAATTATAGTCTTGTTCTATTTTCACTGATCAACTGGTCATTAATTTGTTTAATCAAATGGTTTCCTTTGATTACAAATCCTGAATATATTTGAATTAAATCTGCACCCAATTCAAATTTCATCAAGGCATCCTTTTTATCTATGATACCACCAACTGCAATAATTGGGAAATTTTCGCCGGCAAAAGATCTGACTAAACGCAGAGTTTCATTGGATTTTTTCAATAAAGGTTTGCCACTTAATCCGCCTGATTCTTGCTTCAGATCTTCGGCACTGATTAGTGAGTTTGGCCTATCTACTGTGGTGTTGGTGCATATGATTCCATCGAATCCTAAGCCCTTAATTTGTTCAACCATAAAGCCCAATTGTTGGTCATTTTGGTCAGGTGAAATTTTCACTAAAATAGGTGTGTATTTATGATCATTTTGCTCGCATTCGAGCTGTTTTTTCTTGATTCCGGTGAGCAAATCAACCAGCGCTTGGTCGTTTTGTAGCTCGCGTAAATCAGGCGTATTGGGCGAAGAAATATTAACTGTGATGTAATCACATAACACATGAGCTTTGGCAAAACAGTGCACATAATCAT
>JBPOFV010000414.1:0-2786 GCA_051252335.1 Marinicella sp.
GCCTTCTTGGTTGTTAAAAATGCAGTGATCAATATTTCTCCTGAAAACCCATTAATCTCTGAAGCTGTGGCTGTGAATGTGCTTGCTGGAATTACAGGTTCTGCATCAGGTGGGCTGACCATTGCTTTAGAAGCATTAGGCAGCACATATGCGCAATTAGCTGAACAATTTAGCATCAACCCTGAGTGGATGCACAGAATAGCTTCAATGGCATCCGGCGGATTCGATTCATTACCGCACAATGGTGCAGTGATAACTTTATTGACAATTTGCGGGTTGTCACACAGACAGTCATATAAAGATATTTTTATGGTGTCTTTAGTGATTCCGGTCACAGTGACTGCTGTGGTTGTTGGTATTTTGAGTTTTATGATCTGATGATATTAAGTAAGGAAGAAATTGAACAATTTGAGCATGACGGTTACTTAGTTGTTCGCCAGTTGATCGATACTGAGTTATTAAGCGAAATAAGGATTCAAACCAAACAACATTTAAGCTTGAGGCTTCCTCCCTTTGAGTTGGAGGCTGAGGTGGGTTATCCGAAAGCGCCCAAGTCAATTATGGATGAAGGAGGACAAACCATCCGTCGTTTGTTGTTGGCATTTTCAAGGGATTCATCTTTTCGCGAATGGGGCAAAAATAGAGTGGTTAAATCTATTTTGCAACAAATATTCGACTCTGAAAAAATCCACTTGGTTCAATCGCATCATAACTGTATCATGACCAAACAACCTAATTATTCCAGCAAAACCATGTGGCATCGAGACGTCAGATATTGGCGGTTCAATACGGATGAGTTGATCAATACATGGTTGGCAATGGGGACGGAGTCAAATGAAAATGGTTGTCTGAAGGTTATTCCTGGTTCACACAAGTTAGAAATTGAAAAGGACTGTATTGATGATGAATTATTCTTGAAACTCGATAAAACAGAGAATCAAGAATTGTTTGAACAATCTGTCGATGTTGAATTACAAGCTGGAGATGTGTTGTTTTTTCATGCCGGTATATTTCATGCAGCCAATCACAATCAAACTGAACAAGCTAAATACTCTTTGGTGTATTCTTATCATGGTGAAAATAATGCGCCAAAATCAAATACCAAATCTACAACTTTTGAAGAAATTGAAATTTAGTCTAAAGTGATCGTACAAATTTGATTTCGCCCATTATGTTTGGCCTGATACATGGCAGTATCAGCATGTTTTAATAAATCTCTGAACTTGTACTTTCCTTTACCATGACATATGCCTGCAGAGATCGATATTTTAAGACCTGGTGCAGATAAAGATTCAGACATGCTTTTGGTTGTTAATCGCAATTTATCAATAACATCATAAATAAGATCATGTTCTCCGGCCAAGTCAATGAAAGCAATCATAAACTCTTCACCACCTAAGCGTCCAATTAACTCGGTCTGTTGACTGATGTTTTGGCAATATTCGCCAAAAATGCTCAGTACTTTATCTCCTAATGCATGGCCAAATGTATCGTTAATAACTTTGAAGTGGTCCAAGTCTATCATCACAACAGCAATGTCATCTTCAGGATCCATTTGAGACAATTTATTGCGTATAGTTTTGAAAACATGACTGCGGTTCATTAAACCGGTGAGTTCATCATAATTAGCCAATTTGTGTAATTTTAAACTGTGTTTTCTTAGGTTTCGATTTAAGAAGAATGATAAGACCACGATAAGAGCCAATAACAAAACCAAGACCACCAACAAAGCACTTTTTTGGGCTTGGTTGGCTATGATTGCAGCTTGGTTATTGTTCTTTTCGGTTAACAATTGATTTTCAATGGCATTGGCTTTGATTTCAAATTGAACCCTTAATTCATTGAGTTTGTCGATGCTGAGTTTACTTTCGAGGTCTTCTTGTTCTAATTCAGCGTTTAACAGTAATTCATACGCTTCTTGATGTTTCATTTGTTCAGCAAGTATGCGTGCTTTTTGTCGATTGATAGTGATATTTCCATATCTGATTTGACCTATAACATTTAATTCGGCGGCGTCTTGAAGGAATTTCTCGGCCAAGTCTAATTGCTTATTTTCAGAGTATGTCATACTGAGTAAAATCAAAGTATCAAACAGCATCATGCTGTTCCCTCCAGATTTAAATTGTTGGCTGCTTTCAAGTAATAACTTTTCTGCTTTACTGTATTCGCCTTGATGATAAAAATGGTTAGCTAGTTCGGTTTTTGCATAAGCTACACCTTGTTGATCATCGATGGATTGTGACAGCTCAATAGATTTATTGAGTTCTTTGATTCCTAATTCAAAGTTGTTTAGCTCTAAATGAGCGCGGCCCATTTCAAATAAATCAATGCTCATCCCAAGTATATTACTCATGTTCTTATTGTGTTCATAAGAAGCCGTAAAATAAGGCAGAGCCAGTTCAAATTCATTTCTATGAATATAGATAGCGGCTAACTCTCTATTAACATCAGCATGGTTAATAATTTCATCTTCTAATGGGGCTAACTCTAAAGCTTCTTGAATATAGCTCAATGCTTTGCTGTAATCTTCTACGCCAATATAAAGCGAACTGAGCAACAACAGGCCTGAAGCTGCTAAGGTATTGTGGTTATGTTGTTTGGCCCATGTGATGGTTTTTCGAATAGAATCTATTTCTGAAAATGCCAGGCCATTTCTATGTAAGGCATCAATACGAAATAAGTTTAAAAAATGCCATAACCAGGGTTCAGCAGCCTTATCCACAATTTCCAACCCGAATTCACTTTGATTTAACATTTCATTAGGAAGATCCAGTGCACCATATACG
>JBPOFV010000415.1:0-2775 GCA_051252335.1 Marinicella sp.
GGAGCTCACAGACCAAGAAATTAAAGTATTTAAAGACAACAACCAACGTTGGGCTGAATTGGTACAAGCATAAGCCAGTAATTGTCATTACCGGCTTTTGCTTACTTCATTGATGTTTGATCAATGTACGTATGGTGCACCCAACTCCGTAAGTATTTTTTCAAATTCAGGAATACTTTTTCCAGTAATTCGATTGACTTCTTGTTGAATAGAACTGAATTCTTGTTGAGCCAGATCTAAACTTTTGCGATGTGTAGGCGTTGGCCCATATGTTGATAATCCTGTTCCTATAAAAGCAGCGCCCAATCGAGAACCAACCGTTACACCCGTTTTTTCACCAACTTCTTGTTTTGATCGGTTGCCATTCAAGCTTTTGTCAACAGCATGTAAATCACTGATGATTTTATGTAACATGATATCTGCCTCGCCATGTTCAGCTAAACTGTGTTCCAATGCTTGTTCAAATAGTTTGGTGCGTTCAAGTGCTTCAGATAATTTTTTGTTGGTAATTGAGACTTCTTGACTTAAGTTAGTGAGCTCTTGCCAAAAACCAACCACAACATCATGATCTGCTCCTTTTAGTGCCCCTTTCCGTAGTGGCTTGACTGCAAAAGATTGTGGCTCTCCCAATTGAGAAATTTCGCCATTGACTTCTTGAGTTAAGCTCACCACATATTTCCCAGGTGCAACTAACATGCCTTGTGGTTCATCAGAAAAGAAGCCACCTCCTTCACCAACAACACCGAAACCAGGTGAACGCAAATTCCATGCCACTTGATTGAATCCTTTCTCAGTCGTGCCTTTGACCCTGCGAACTATTTCCCCTTGATCATTCTTAACTGTTAACCAAATTTTAGGTTCTCGCTCTGTACGCTCAGCATCTACTTCATCCCAACCTGGAAAACTGAGTGATTTTTTATCATCTGTTGCTTTACCTTCTGCTTTTTGGCGCATTGCCTTCTTAGTCGCCAAACCTTCTTTTAAATGATAATTAAACACAGCACCAAATGGAGGGTTTTTGGCGTTATAAAAGGCATCTCCTTGCGAAGCTTTCTCATTAAAACCCAGCACAATTCTGGGTAAATACCACAGTGCATCTTTCACTGGAAAAACTTGATCCTGTTCTAAGGTTTTACTGTCCATACCTCTGAGCATACTGTAATCATCCAGCACATAAAAACCACGTCCGAATGAAGCCGCGACTAAATCATTTTCACGTTTTTGAATGGCCAAATCTCTGATGGATATGGTAGGCAGACCACCAGTCATTTGAAACCATTTGCCTCCACCATTCAGTGAAAAATACAAACCAAATTCAGTACCAGCAAACATCAAGTCTGGATCTACATGATCTTGAACAACCCTCCAAACCAGGTGATTGTCAGGAATTCCTGTATTCATTTTTTGCCAACTTTTACCGCGGTTCTTACTTTTCAGTAAATAGGGATTGAAATCACCATATTTATGGTTATCCAATGCAATGTATACAGTATCTGAATCGTGTAGATCTGCTTTGATGTCATTAACAAATGCAGTAGCAGGTACATTGGGCAATTTACCTACGGCCACTTTATTCCAGCTTTCTCCACCATTTTCTGTTATTTGGATCAATCCATCGTCAGTCCCAATATAGATCAATCCTGCTTCTACTGGCGATTCCGATATTGAAGTAATGGTGTTGTAGTTACTCATTGCCAATAAGTCCCAAGGCATATCCCAGCCTTGTTTTGACCCCATGATTGGTAACTCAATACGTTCTTGGTTTTTAGTTAAGTCACCAGATATGGCACGCCAGCTATCGCCACGGTCATCAGACCGCCAAACCCTTTGTGATGCAAAATATAATGTAGTTGGATTATGTGGGCTGACTAAAATGGGCGCATCCCAATTGAATCTTTCGGCTGCTTCACCAGCATCTGGCTGCGGCTGTATATAAACCATTTCTCCGGTGGTTTTATCAACCCTGACTAAATTGCCTTGTTGCCATTCAGCATAAACTATATCGGGATTACCAGGCTCTGTTGCTGGTTGATGACCGTCTCCAAATAAAACCACGTACCAATCTGAATTTCTTATACCTTGAATGTTGTCAGTTCTTGATGGTCCTCCTTGTGTGTTGTTATCTTGCGTACCTCCATAAATATGGTAGAAAGGTTCAGCATCATCAACGGCAACTTTATAAAATTGAGTCACAGGTAAATTAGCCACAAATTTCCATGACTGGGTTAAATCAAAACTTTCATACAGCCCACCATCAGTTCCTATCAATACATAATCTGGATCACTGGGCTTAAACACGATGGCATGATTATCGACATGTTTATTTTTTTCATTCATGGTCCGATAAGTTTCACCGCCATCGTCAGAGATGATCATGTTGTTGCTCATGAGATACAAACGATCATATTGATGTGGAGAAGCATACAACTCTTGGTAGTAATGAGGTCCAGTACCTCCAGCTACCGCATCAGATTGTTTATTCCAGGTAGCTCCACGATTGAATGATTTATAGATGCCACCTGTTCGCCTTTCCAATTCTATGGCAGCATATACTTCATCTGGTTTTTGTGGAGAAATGGCTAAACCAATTTTTCCCATGCTGCCATCAGGTAATCCACTGCTAAGTTTATCCCAAGTATTTCCACCATCTTCTGATTTATATATAGCAGTGTTGGGCCCACCACCCATATAAGCGGCAACAGTTCGATGTCTTTGCCAAGTTGCAGCATAGAGTCGATTTGGATCCCTTGGATCCATCACTACATCAGTCACTCC
>JBPOFV010000416.1:0-2772 GCA_051252335.1 Marinicella sp.
GTTATAACCAATGAGTCAGTAAGCACTGCAGAGCTGCATATTGCAGATTTCCCATTGTGGTTATCATTTGCGGTTAACAACGATCAAAATAAAACCAACTTAATCAATCAATTAGATGAGATAGTTGCAGTGCGAATCTTAAGTAAATCGATTGATTCGAATGCATGTACCAGTGACGCAGTAACCATTCGCAATAATGTTTGGACAGGTGTTTATGATCATCCTACACATCTGGGTATTAATAACTCTACTGGATATACACGATACATAATTCCCAGTGAAATGGGCGGCGACTCCAATGGTGATGCCCCATTAAACAATGACAAATCAATCAGGCTTACAGTCCCAGCTGGTCAATTACTTTTATTCCAAGGAATTGATGACCAAGGGTATATGGTTGAACAACACAGCAGAGTGTTTTCCTTACCTCCTGGACACACTGTCGACACCTCAGTCAAGAGATCTCAATACAATGCACAATGTTCAGCATGCCATGGATCATTTAACACGCCGTTTATCAGCATTTTAGATTATGACCAATTACCCACAGGAATGGACTTTGGCACCGAAGCTGAGACCCCAATCAATGTTTCAAGCGGTTCTGCGATAGAAGAAAAGTTAACTTTTAAGAACTTTTTTAGACCTGTCATCAATTCAAAATGTGTCAGTTGTCATGATGCGGTAAATCCTGAAGGTGATTTGACCTTAACTGAAACTTATTCATTGACAGCTAATTATCCAGTCCCAGGAAGTCAGTGGGAAAACTCCACCAACAATAATTACGCTTCATTGGTTCCCATTTCTGAGCGAGTATATGGATTTAATTGGTCAGCGGCCAGAAATTATATCATCACTGAAGGCAGCGATTATATCGATGAATTCATCAACCCTGCTGATCCATATCAACCAATGGGTGCATTAGCTCCTTGGGACCCAGGTTATCAAGCCTTGTTCTTACCTGACAACAACAATGAGCTTTACTACTTAACTGATTATCCTTACCAATCTCATTTTGGCAGAGGTGGTAGTTTTGCTAAAACCAGCTATTTGTTGGAGGTTTTGTTGGATCAAGATTTAGACCCCAGAAAAGACTATTCCGGTAGTTATGATCACTCAGGGTTACTCACAAGCCAAGAAATAACATCATTAAAAGCACTCATTGATAATGGCTTTCCGTATATGTCTCAGTGCGACGATAAAATTGTGACAGAAGGGATTAATGCTGGTCTTCCTTGGGGCGACCCAGTCGAACAAGATAATTTATGAGTATGACTCCAATAGATGTGGTTCCTCATGAAGAGAATAGAAAAATTCAATTGTATACATGACAACTGACACGCATTGAAACGGCACAATAATATAAGTCATATAATTTCAACTATTAAATAGTTACTGGAGGTATGACAAGATGTGACTCGAAGTTAATGTGAATTGGATAATGATCTTCAGTTTAGGTAGTCGTTAAAATTTAAATTAATTTTTCATTTGGTCTTGTTACAATAACTGATGTGCTACTGCGTTGTGCTCCAACATCACAGGTCGCTTCAATGTTGTTTCCATCAGGATCCAATAAAAAAGCAGCATAATATTTATCATGGTATTCACGATAACCAGGAGCGCCATTGTCTATACCACCTTTTTTGAGGCCAGCCTCATAAAATGCATGAACCTGATCAACTGTCTGGGCTTGGAAAGCAAGGTGAATATACCCAACACGTGATTTGTCTTCAGCAATATAGAACTCATCAAAATTGAAACAATTATCATCACATCTATAACCTTCGACCTTATCAAGCGCTGTTAATATCGCTAAGTAAAATTTTTTACTTCGTTCAAGATCTGCAACGTAAATGCCTATATGGTCTATCAATCTACCTTGGCGGTACTTCATACTTTACTCCATCTTAGCGCTGACTAATAAATTTAAGGAAAAATCAATCATTACTGGGACTATTGGACAGTAATTCTTCAAAAATCGTCGTTTTATTTCTGCCATTTCCTTTGGATTGATACATGGCCATATCGGCATTTTGTATCCAGTCCTGATAATTTTTATTGTTGTTACAGGCGGCTAAGCCGATGCTGCTGGTGACATTGATGACTTGATTTTCTATGATTATTGCTGTGGATTGAATGGCAATTCGCAGTGCTTCTGCAAACTTAAAAGCTTCAGCTATACTGGTGTCCCGCAGTAACAAAATAAATTCCTCACCTCCATACCGAGCACACAAGGTTGTTTCATGTGCTTGTTGAGTGATGATGTTGGCCACCTTTTCTAATGCCAAATCACCTGAGGCGTGCCCATAATTATCATTGATGGCTTTAAAATGATCGATATCGACCATCAACAAACAGGATTCAGCTTGGTCATCGTTACAGTTCTCATCAAACTCATCTTTGAGGCATGTTAAAAAGTAACGGCGGTTATATAGATTTGTTTGATAATCAATGCGATTCAGTTGTTCAAGTTTATTGTGTTGTTTTGCTAATTGATTGGCATCTTTTTTGGTGCGAATAATCAAATAAACAATCACTGAAATTAATAGCAACAACAAAGCTATCAGCCATTTAAAGATCATTAAACGCTGATTCGCCAATTCGAAATTTTCTGTTTTTTCATCCACCAAGGTTAAAAATTGATTTCTGATCTCTTCAACATGCAGTTCTTGTTGCTTTAAGACATGGTTGTAGCGGTGCCACCAGAAATCATTCATAGATTGTTTTGCTTCATCATATCGTTCCTGGTTAAAGAGAATGTGGGCATTGAGATAG
>JBPOFV010000417.1:0-2750 GCA_051252335.1 Marinicella sp.
CACAGCACCTGGCGATGCATAATAAACACCTGCATATTCATTACTGAATGCAGCCAAATAATCAGCCAAAGAAGAGGCATAGATGCCACCACCTGGTATATAGCCTAAATGACCTCCAGATGATGCAAGTATGCCTTTTTCAATCACATCTATGCGATAGGCTTTTAAAATGTCATCAATACCATGAATGTGATCATCAATGGCTAAATCTGAATTCAATTGATCATTTGAGTTGAATGCAGGCAGTTCTTCAATACCATTGAGAAAATCATTTGAAAATGCAGTTAGCTGATGATTCAACAGATCTCGATCCTCCTCTGGAGGGTCCAATGCAGCATATTGAATCTCTAGTTTTTGTAATTGTTTAATTAGTGACATTCAGTTTTACTTGATATATGAGACATGTAAATTATATGTGAGCCCAAAAAAATCTAATTTGATTAACCTATTTAGTATTCGTAAATAATTGATATTAAAATTTATTTATATATTTACACCAACCTTATTACTGTACTATTTGGCATGTACGTGATATACCATTATAAATATAAACAATTCTGTTTATATCAAAAAGGGGAAAATATGAAAAAACCAATCAAATTAATGACCATTACGTTCATTTTAATGGGTACTATTTGTCATGCACAAGAGTGGAATGACGAACAAAGTGAAGTGTGGACTGCCGTACTGGGTTCTTATGCAGATATTGATAAAAAAGACCTTAATTGGACCGATAAGTGGGTAACAGAGGACGCCATGGTCTGGGGCAGTGGTTATCCAATGCCAAGAAGCCGAGCTTCTGCCAAACGATGGGATGCATACCAGTTTCCACTATCAGAAACCATGATGTCTGAATATTCACCGACTGCAATAGTGGTTCATGGCACCACTGCGGTTGCACATTATTATTACTCGAGTGGTAACAGAAATGCTGAAGGCAAACATAAAACCACTCACGGACGCTGTTCTGATATCATGGTCAAAGACGATGATGGCTGGAAATTTTTATCGTGGCATTGTGCTGATTCACCATCAAGTGACTGAACAGATAAAAACACATATGTCATCTTTAAAGATAAAAAGGAGCTTCGGCTCCTTTTTTAGTAACTATTCTTGGCCTTGAACACTCAATGATCTGGCACGATGTAATTTTTGATAACTCTCAATCAAGCGTAAATGCTTATCCAAACCTTCTAATTTCATGCTGGTTTTGGTTAAACCATCAAACCTGACGGTTCCATGCACTGAACCAATCACACGTTCCATGACTGAGGCTGAAAACATCCGAATCAAATTCGATTCAAAATCAGCCAAATCCAACTGATCATCAAGCGTGATTTCCAATACTGCCTGAATTGCTTGATAAAACAACCCCCGTTGCACCGTGTTGTCGTTGTATTGTAAAAACGCTTCGACCAATTCAATGGCAGCTTCATGTTCGCCCAATGCCAAATAAATCATTGTTTTTAATTCCAGGATCGTTAACTGACCCCAAACTGTATTTTCATCAAACTCAATACCAATCAGGGTTTTGATGTCCATATAGTTATCTAATTGACTTTCCTCCAACCTATCAACCAACTCATTCAATTCAATGTCGCTTAATTGATGAATATTCAAGATGTCTTCACGATAGTCCAATGCTTTGTTGGTGTTGTCCCAAATCAAGTCTTCCACCAAATAAACTTCTGAATAACCTGGAACCAAAATACGACACGCTGTGGTACCAAGTACATCAAACGTAGCCACATAAGCTTCCTTATTTAAATCTTTTAGGATGCCAAATAAATAAGCGCATTCTTCTGCATTGCTGCCTGAAAAATCCCAAGCAAAAAATTAATAGTCATGTTTACGACTGAAAAATCGCCATGAAATGATGCCAGTAGAATCAATAAAATGATCAACAAAATTTTCAGGTTCAGTTACGGCCAAACTGTTAAAAGTGGGTGGAGGTACATCATTTAAACCTTCAAAACTACGGCCTTGTAATAACTCAGTCAAGCTGCGCTCCAAGGCCACTTCAAAACTGGGGTGAGCACCAAAAGAAGCAAACACACCACCGGTTCTTGGATTCATTAAAGTGACACACATCACAGGGAATTGGCCGCCCAATGAGGCATCTTTAACCACCACAGGAAAACCCTGTTCTTCCAAGGCGCTGATTCCGGCTTGAATCTGAGGGAATTGCTCTAATACATCGGTAGGTACATCAGGTAAGACCAACTCTTGTTCTATGATTTGTTTTTTGACAGCACGTTCAAATATTTCTGACAAACACTGGACTTGAGCTTCATGTATATTATTGCCTGCACTCATGCCATTGCTTAAGAATAAATTCTCAATTAAGTTTGTTGGAAAATAAACGGTTTCACCATCGGAAAATCGTTTATAGGGTATGGAACAAATACCTCGTTCAGCCAGGCCAGAATTGGTATCAATTAAATTTGAGCCTCGCAATTCATCATCTGGATTAAAAATGCTTAAACAATAATCATCCAAAATGCCGGCAGGCAATTCATCATCAAGCTCAGGTTTAAACCATTGTTCATTCGGGTAATGCACAAATTCACTGTGGGCAATCTCTTCTCCAAAATATTGATCATTGTAGAAAAAATTACAGTTAAGGCGTTCAATGAATTCGCCCAATGCAGAACACAACGCACTTTCCTTACTTGAGCCCTTTCCATTGGTAAAACACAACGGAGATGAGGCATCTCTGATGTTCAATGACCACACATTTGGTACGATAT
>JBPOFV010000418.1:0-2749 GCA_051252335.1 Marinicella sp.
GGCTAAATCACTACCAGAATCAATTGATTTAAACTCAGCTGTAAGAAAAGAATGGCAGTTGAAAGGTGAGGTGTTGCTTTCGGAGTTAGATCGAATGCCAACAGAACTCATTCATTCTACAGATGTTATGATTTCATATGAAATTCTTTTCAGACACTCAAAAAAAGGTTTGGGTGAAGCTATTATTCGAATTGAATCTATGTTGGAATTGATATGTCAAAGAAGTTTGGATCCGTTTGAATTCAAACTACAAACTAATAACATCATTGGTTTTATAAGTAAAATAGAAGATGAAGTGGAACTTGATGCAGATGTTTCGCCTTCTTGGGTTGAAGGATTACAGGTTGATCCTAAAGCTTTGTTAGAAGATGAAATTCTGTTGATTATCCCAGATATCCCAGTGAAACCTGGTGCTGAGTTAGACAGTCAGTATTTGGCAGATCATGAAGACATGCCGGTAGATGAGGAAATTAAAAATCCTTTTGCCGTGTTAAAAAACTTAAAGTAAAAGATTAAAAGTAATTTTGGAGAATCAAAATGGCAGTACAAAAAAGCCGTGTTACACCTTCTAGAAGAGGTATGAGACGTGGACACGACAAATTAAAAGCAAGCACATTATCAGTTGAAGCAGAAACAGGTGAAACTCATTTGCGTCATCACGTTAGCCCTGAAGGTTTTTACCGTGGTAAAGAAGTGATTCAATTTGATGAGAAAGAAACTGAAGCAGAAGATTAATTTCGAAATGGCAATCCTTAGCGATTGCTAATTGAGTTCAGAACAAGTTATTATGAATGGGTAAAGTTTACTTTACCCATTTTTATTTGTGTGAAATTTATGTTGATTTCGGGTGATAATGTCTCGTTTATTTGAAAACAAAGTATCTTGATGCAGCAAACGAATTCAATAATTGCTGTTGATCTCATGGGTGGTGATGATGATCCACTGGGGCGATTGCGAGCCGTCAAAAAATTCAAAGCATCACATGCTGAAATCAACTTAACACTGTTTTTAAATACTGCCTTTCTAGAAAGTCACAAAGCGCATTTTAATCAGCTGCCAACCGGCATCGATGTGGTGACCTCAGAACAAGCCATTTCTATGGCGGAATCTCCGTTAATTGCTTTACGAAAAAAACGCTTAAGTAGCATGTCTATGTCTATTAAGGCAGTCGCTGATAAACAGGCTGATGCGGTGTTAACCGCAGGTAACAGCGGTGCATTGGTGGCTTTCGCTAAATACTGGTTGAAATCAAACGCCACAATCGAGCGCCCAGCACTGGCAACTGTATTGCCAGGCAAGCCTAAGTCAACATTGTTGTTGGACATTGGGGCCACACTCGAATATCGGGCAGATGACTTATATGCATTGGCTGAATTGGGCGTACAGATGGCGCAGCAATTTTTGCCATGTCAAGGGCAGCCTGAAGTCGCTTTATTGAATGTGGGCACAGAACACATCAAGGGACATGATACTGTGCAACAAGCAGATCGACTTTTGCAAGACTCAGAACTTAATTATTTAGGCTTTTGTGAAGGGACACACTTATTTAATGGGTTTGCAGATGTGGTTTGCTGTGATGGTTTTGTTGGGAATATTACCTTGAAGGCATGTGAGGGCTTATTGCATCAAATTTATGGTAAACAACAATTACCTTGGTGGAAAAAAATGTTTTGCCAATTTAATGATGCTAATTTTAATCCAGCCCAATATAATGGCGCAATATTACTCGGTTTAGAGGGTTTGGTTATTAAGGCTCATGGCAACTCAGATGAAGTTGGTTTCTATCATGCCTTAGTCAAGACTGCTGCATACATTAATAACAGCCAATAAAATAACTATCAGTGAGTATGGGGACATAACAATAATGAGAATTTATTCAAAAATCACAGGCACAGGCAGCCACCTTCCTGAAAAGATATTAACCAATGCTGATTTGGAAAAAATGGTAGATACCGATGACCAATGGATCCAAGACAGGACTGGAATAAAACAAAGACATGTTGCTGGAGATGGCGAAACCACTTCAACTTTGGGTCTGGCAGCGGCTCATAAAGCCATGGAAGCGGCAGGTATCACTGCTGCAGATCTGGACATGATTGTGGTGGGTACGACCACGCCGGATCTGGTGTTTCCAAGTACCGCATGTTTAATTCAAAAAGAACTGGGCTGTAGTGGTATCACAGCCATGGATGTCAATGCAGCGTGCAGTGGTTCAATCTATGCCCTTGGCGTAGCAGATAAATTTATTCAATCAGGTCAGCACAAAAAGGTTCTGGTGATTGGTGCAGAGACCTTAACCAGAATGGTTGACTGGTCAGATCGAACCACAGCAGTTTTATTTGGAGATGGTGCCAGCGCAATTATTTTAGAAGCCAGCGAAGAACCTGGAATCCTTTCAACCCATCTACATGCAGATGGTGCTCACGATCATTTATTGAATGCGACTGTTGGTGTTTCATCAGGATTGAAAAACGAACCCAATGGTGGCTTGAAAATAAGAATGAAAGGCAGTGAAGTGTTCAAAACGGCTGTGATGACCTTGGGTCGCATTGTTAAAGAAACTCTGAAGGCCAATAACATGGTAAAAACAGATGTTGATTGGTTGATACCACATCAAGCCAATTTGAGAATTATTTCAGCCACTGCTAAAAAACTAAGCATGAGCATGGATCAGGTGATAGTTACTGTTGATAAACATGGAAACACCTCCGCAGCTTCTGTGGGCTTGGCTTTGGATGAAGCCATCAGA
>JBPOFV010000419.1:0-2749 GCA_051252335.1 Marinicella sp.
CTATAGAGCTTTCAGTGATAGAAATTGCACCACCAAAACTGGCTTCATTGCCATCAAATAAATTACATTTCAAATTATTTTCACAGTTTGTTGCGTTTCTGTTTAAAATAATTACGGCCAAATCATAAAGATCTATGGCTCCACCGCCTGAACCCGCCTGATTATTTTTGAATTCAATGCCATCAGCTAGTAGCCATGCACTTTGGATTGCTATTGCGCCGCCAAAGCCGTTGGCTTCATTGCTAGAGAAAGTCACATTTTTTAGTACAACATCTGCATTGATGGTTTGAATGGCGCCACCATCACTTGCACTGGAGTTATTTTCGAAGCCGCCGCCAGTCATCGAAAATTCACAACCATTGGCTAACCATATTGCACCACCTGAAGCAGTCGCCGAATTACCAGCAAACCCTGAATCTTCTGTCATTTCTATGGAATGATTTGAACCAGTACATTTAACAGCGCCGCCAAAGCCACCGGTATTGAGTAAAAATAATGAATTCTTGATCTTTAGATCAATTTGGCCATCACCACTAACAGACAATGCGTTGGTACCCAACTGAAAAAACAACAGATCCTCTAAAGTGATGACAGAGGTTTCGCTGGCAAAGATGCCTCCGTGGTCATTGCCTTGAATTTGAATACCTTTGATAACGACAAAAAGCCCTGTGATGCGGACACTTGGACTGGTAGATGCAACTGCACCATTCAACTTAACTTTGTTACCACCATTGATGTTATTTCTGGCATCGGCACAATTGGCATAACTGCCATCTATGAGTACATTATTTAAATTAATGATGATGTTTTCATTGTAGTTCATGTTATCAGCAACGCGAATTTCTACGGGATTGCTGCTGCTATTAGCTGCTGTGATTGCAGGCTGAATGCTACTGAAATCACAGAAACCATCAGCACCTACAAAGAATAGATCAACGACTCCTGTACTAGAATTCACTGCATTTTCATAGGTTAGATTGTCAGCAAAAGCCAATGTAAATGTTGATAATAGTGTTATTAGGGTGATTGTGTATGGCATATCTGTTCCAGTTTATTTCTGTCAATGATTAGGCCTTAACTTCCAAAATTAAATTAAACGGTGTTTCAGCTGCTTTCTCACAATAGTTGAATCCACCTTTTTTTATGGTCTCTTGTAGTCTTCGTAATCCAGCTTGAGCGCCCAGGGACAGACCCACTTCTTGATTTAATGAGCAGGGAATACATAATTGGGTGGAAAAGGCATAAAAAGCGCGACCTACTGGGTTGAGGTTGTCTTTAATAGAATCATTGGCAAAGGGTTCAACTATCATGCATGAACCATCGGTCTTCAAAGCTTGTTTGGCATGTTCACAGGCACCAACAGGGTCACCCATGTCATGTAAGCAATCGAAGAAAGCAATAAAGTCAAAATCTTTGTCTTTATAGTTTTTAGCTGTAGCAACTTTGAATTCAATGTTAGTTATTCCTGCTTCTGCTGCACGAATTTGAGCTTTCTCTATCGATTCAGGATGGAAGTCAATTCCAATGAAATGAGATTTTGGAAAGGCTTTGGCCATAATGATGGTCGAAGCCGCGTGACCACATCCGATGTCTGCTACTTTGGCGCCTTGAGTTAATTTTTCAGTCACACCATCCAAAGCCGGAATCCAACTGTTGATTAAGTTACCAGAATAAGACGGGCTAAAAAACTTTTCTGTACCACAGAACAAACAGGTGTGGTGATCTCCCCAAGAAATGCCTTCGCCGGTTTTAAATGCTTCGAGCATTTTCGGCTCGTCATGATACAAAGAGGTGATGGCATAAAATGCACCCGTCATAAAAACAGGGCTGTTAGGATCTCCGAATGCGGCGATTTGTTCAGGTGTCATGTAAAATTTATGACTATCTGCTGCATATTCGACATAGCCTGATGCTGCTTGTGCAGCCAACCATTCTTGAATATAACGCAGTGCTGTATCGGTTTTATCGGCCAGTTCGCTGGCACTTAATGAACCAGACTCTGCCAACGTTTTATACAGTCCAAGCTTATCACCAATGGTGATTAACGGCCCATTGGCTGCGGCACCCATTTCAACCACCACCTGGCCAAGCAGTTCATTCAGTTTGTTTTCATTGATTTCCATGATCTTCTCCCACTTAGATTAATTTATTTACATAAATAGTATGTGTATTGACTGCAGAGAACATGAAGATTAGGTAATGATTGTGTGAAGATCAGTGACTACTGGCCTTTTGCATAACAACTCTACTCACATAAATTTATGCCAGGTAAATGTATGCAGGTTGGGAGTAATTAATGAATTAGAACTGAGTTAATAAGGATTAAAAATGAAGCTGCAACCAAATAAGCGCAATTAGTTAGCCTTCTGGAAAGAATTTTTCTATAAAAGCCATGTGTTTGCGTTCAGCCAAAGCCAGAATTAGTTGGTATTCTTGGGTTGATTTTATCGGGTCTAAATAATCATTAGTTGCGATGTTAATGTGATTAAAGTATCCAGCTTCAACCGCTTTTCTCAACAACTCAAGGCTCCGTTTTTGATCGCCTAATAAGCCATAATAGGCGGCTGTATAAAAAATAGTTTCGCCATCTGTGATGCTGGTATTAACCAATGAATCTACAGCCTGCAAACCAGTGCTTAAGTCACCAGACATATATGCTTTATGGATGATGGCAACATTGGCCCAAAGGCTATTGGGGTAAGACTTGATTATATGTTCATAAATTTCTACTGCTTGTTCACTGTCGCCC
>JBPOFV010000420.1:0-2726 GCA_051252335.1 Marinicella sp.
GGCATAGCCTGTGGATGTTAGAACATAAGACTGGCCTGGAATAGGCGTAGCAACTGCAGTTGTCTCAAGATTATAACTGGCACTGCTGTTAGCTGCCAGAGGCGCCGTTAACGTACATGTAATCAAACCTGCGTTATCTACACAATTCATTCCTGTTGTTGCAGTAAAGCCATTGTATGTAAATCCAGTTGGAATAACATTTTCAAAATGAACACCTGTTAGTGGTGTAGCTCCATTGTTATTGATGGCTGCCTGAAACTCAACATCAGTACCTGGGTCAACAGGACTAGGAATCTGACTCAAACTCATGTTTAACATAGGAGGTTGTAAGTTAACTGTGATATCTGAGACCACCGGTGGTCCAGTGTTTGTTCCAACCACTTGCATTTGATTATAAATTGAGCCAACTGTCGTATTGGTGGTCGAAATCACTTCAACCACTACCTGAGCAATGGCGCCGGGAGTCAGTGCTGTATCATAATCGCAATCGATAAAGTCCCCGCCTCCACGAACCTTCCCTAAGCCACAAGTCCATCCTGAAGAAATCGTATTACTCAAGGTTACATCAGTAGGTAAAGAATCTGTTAGATTGACATTAAAGGCATCAAGGGTCCCTGTATTTTCAACCTCTAAAACATATTCAAATGTTTGACCATAATCCACTTGAGTGACTGGAACTCCTGCCAAGGTTGCCGTTTTAGTGGCCAGTAATGTAGTGACCAAAGGACCACCAATGTTAACAGGATTGGAGCTGTCTATATTATCGCCTCCGGTGCCATCAGGATCGGTAACTGTTTCAACAGTGGCTGAATTGTTAACCGCTGGATTGGCAGAAGCTGCTATAACATTGATATCAACAGTTATTGTTTCGCCAGGAGGAAATGGCATGTCATTGGTGTCACAAGTAACTAAGCCACCTGTTAATGATCCATCATGTATACAATTAATGGAGGTACCCATGTTGGTTCCCACCAAAAATGAATCGAATGTCACTTCAACCGGTAACTGGTCACTGATTACTACATCGGTTGGGCTCGCACTAGAAGTACCTGCATTACTAACCGTAAGCACATAAGTCAATGGATCGTTGATCGCTGCATTGGTGATATTGACAGTTTTGGTGATGCTGAATGCGCCAACTGCACCATTGATCACATCTGATTGACTGTCTGTATCATTTCCAGTATTGGTATCAACAGTACTGTTGATATCCCCAGAAACAAGTGCAAATGTGGCAGGTGTTACTGCCAAAACTTCAACTATGATGTCATGAGTGCTGAAAGAGACAAATGGAGCACCGGCTCGATCACACAACACATCACCACCCGTAGGAGAGCCATCATGATTACAAAACCAACCTGGCGCTCCAGCCAAATTAACATTGGTAAAACTCACCTCTGTCGGTAAGCTGATATTTACACCGACATCAGAAGGACTGGCAGAAGAACCCATTGGATTGTTAACTTGGACGCCATAAAATATAGAATCACCTTGATTATAAACACCGGATGTAGAGGTGAAAATCAGTGACAGGTCAGCACTACCTGGGAAAATATCAAAAAATCCTGAGGCCGTATCATTAGAAGGGTTCGGATCAAAGTCACTGGTCATTGTTGCTGTTGTACTTAATCCGGTTCCTGCTACATTAGCAATAGCAGAAACATGAATAAATACATTAGAACCAATTAACACCGGATTGCCTTGGCTGTCACAAGTCACATCACCGCCTGTGGTTGAACCATCATGAACACATGACCACCCTGGCACATTAGTGACAGTGGCAGAGCTGAAAACAGTTTCATTAGGTAAAGATGTAACAACTGTGGTGTTCGGTGGAGAATCAGTTGAAGCAAAGGGGTTATGTACTGTCAAATCCAAACCTACGATATCTCCTTGAGTATAGGTTGAGGCATCTGGAATTAGGGTTAAATCTAAATCTGCCGTACCACCAATAATATTAAACAAAGCCGTATCTACATTATTCAATGAATTACCATCCACATAAGTAGAAACAGCCGTATTAGTAACAGCCGTACTGATCGGCCCGTCTACCAACACGCTGATGGTTACACCATCTGTACTTGCGGTAACCGGTAATGTGGGCGCATTACATGAAAGTGTGGGTGCAGCATAAGTACAATCAAAATTTGGACCCAATTCAGTATGACCCTGATAGGTGACGCCTACTGGCAAGCTATCAGTTAGATCCACCCCAGTAGCTGTATTGGTTCCAATGTTATTAACAAGCACTTCGTAGTCAATGATGTTGCCCGGCTGTGCTTGAGTGATACCTCCGACTATAGACTTAATAACTTCAATCTCTGGAAAACCACCTGCCACTATGTCAAATTGAAAATTACTGTTACCTGGATTTATATCGCCAATTGCATTACTGAATCCCACTGTAACCGCATTAGGAATGGTAGTAGGTACCAAAGGAATAGGCACTGTTAATTCAATGGTAGAGATGTGTGATACAGGATAGATATTAAAGTAATCACAAATCACTTGACCGGTGGATTGAACACAATCCCAGCTTTGATCATCTGGTGAGATGGCTGTGGATGCATTTTGTGGATCCAACAATGGGTCTATGGTGAAGGTAAGTGTGGTTTGATCACCTTCATCGAAAGGGCCAAAATTTTCTACTTCAAAAACAAGTGTCCCAGTACCACTGCCTTCAGGAAATTGAACAGGTTGCGAGTTCAACAACCTCACTTCAAAAT
>JBPOFV010000421.1:0-2719 GCA_051252335.1 Marinicella sp.
ACAATATTTAGTTCCGAAAATGACCATGTTTTCTTATTGTCTGTTCTAAAATATCCACATGACAAATACGCAAACAGATTTAAATCCAAAACACTGCCAAAAAGCTCGATTGTCTCGTGACGCTCGTTTTGATGGCTTGTTTTTCACTGCAGTTAAAACAACCGGAATCTATTGTCGCAGTATTTGTCCCGCATCACCGCCTAAAGAAACCAATGTCAGATATTATCGAACAGCTGTTGAAGCTGCAAATGCTGGTTTCAGACCTTGTTTACGATGTCGGCCTGACAGCGCACCTCATTCAGCAGCCTGGATTGGCAACCAGGCTTTGTTTAAGCGTGCCATTAGATTGATAGATCAAGGCGCTTTAGAAACACAGTCTTTGGCTGAGTTTTCTGCATATTTAGGAGTCAGTGATCGTTATTTGCGTCAACTATTTACCAAACACATCGGCATAGCTCCAAAACCTTACGCTTTGTATCAACAATGTATGTTTGCAAAACAATTAATTCACCAAACCAGCTTGCCAATCAATCAAATCGCCTTGGCCAGTGGTTTTAACAGTGTCAGAAGATTCAATGACTGTTTCATTAATCTGATTAAAGTCACCCCTTCTGAAATACGTCGCAAGTCGGTTGAACCACATTCACAAAAACTGCTGTTAAAACTGTTTTATCGGCCACCTTATGATTGGCAAAGCATGCAACAATTTCTTGCTACTCGCATGATTCCTGGCTTGGAAAATGTGACCGCTGATAGTTATGGTCGTAGTTTTAAAATGGGTGGTCAACCTGCATACTTTGATGCACGGCACTTACCTCATGAACAAGCATTTGAAATAAATATCCAATCATCAAATTTAAACAACCTCAAACAAACCATAAACAACATCAGACGAATCTTGGATTTAGATGCAGACACACAAATCATTGAGTCACATCTAGTGAAGGCACTCCCTAATGACTTTAAACTTAAAACCGGATTACGATTACCGGGTATATGGAGCGTTTTCGAAGCTGGGATACGCGCTATTTTAGGGCAGCAAGTATCGGTTCAAGCAGCCAAAAATATGCTTATCAAAGTCATCGATGAACTAGGAACAAATGAAAATGACCTACTCTATTTTCCAACACCAGAAGCAATTATCAAAAGTGATTTATCATTTTTAAAAATGCCTGCAGCCAGAAAGTCATGTTTAAAAAATTTGGCAGAATATGTCATGAAACACCCAAATAATGTGGACTTAGATCAATGGTTATCCTTGAAGGGAATTGGCCCTTGGACTGTTAACTACAGTAAGATGCGAGGTTTGAATGACCCAGATGTGTTTTTAGCTGGTGATTCAGGTATCAATAAAGCACTTTCAAGATTTAACCAAAACTCAGATGAATTTAACGCTGACTTAGCGGCCCCTTGGCGCAGCTACCTCACTTTTCAATTATGGAGCCAACTGTAATGTACTTTGAATATATGAATTCTCCCATTGGCATGATCGAAATCACAGCCACCAATGATGGTCTCAAAAGTGTTTATTTCGTTAATTCGAAAAACAAACCGCGCACAGAAAACAACATCACTAAAGCCACCCATCAACAATTATCTGAGTATTTCAACGGCGAAAGAAGAGAATTTAATTTAGATTTTGATCAAACAGGAACTTCATTCCAAACTCAGGTCTGGCAAGCTTTAATGGACATACCTTTTGGTCAATTGGCTTCATATCGCGACATTGCCCAGGCCATACAAAACCCCAAAGCTGTTCGTGCAGTCGGAGCCGCCAATGGAAAGAACCCTATTTCAATTATTGTACCTTGTCACAGGGTTATTGGCAGTAATGGTACCTTAACAGGTTATGCCGGTGGTCTAGAAAGAAAAAAATGGTTGTTACAACATGAAGGAAAGCGCTTGTTTGAATAAGCGTATTTATTAAAAAAAACAACAGCCCCTGAAGTAAAGTACAAGGGCTGCTATTTATCATTAATTATTCAAATGAACTGGCAAATATTTTGTCAGGTAAGTTGGTGATGGTGCCAACCCCTAAAGCACCACTGGCGCCAACTGAACTCATTTCAGGTATTTGGGTAAAATCATCATCTTCGTCAATTCGAATGACACCGCCTGAAATAACGTTGGTCATTTCATTAACCACTGCAACTTCAATTTCCACTTCAGTGCCTATTGCAATCAAGCTGAAAAATTCAGTGGTATTGATTGGTGAACCATTGATATCAAAGAAAACACTGCCTGTTGTATCCACTGTTACGCCATTCACTTCTATAAATGGTGAGTTGATAGTCGTGATTTGACCATCTGCACTGACATCGCTGGCATCAGGGTTACCTCGTTCTCTGACTCTGGTTGCATAAAGATTGCCGTCACTGTCAGCATAACCTCTGACTTCCACTTGAGTATCAACCCCTAAACCTGATCCAATGATGCCATCTTCATCTCGAAGTTGTGGAGTGGCTAAGATCAATTGACCAAATAATTGAATGGATTCTCCAACAATGACATCAGATGGTAGTACAGGCTCCTCAAACTTAAATCTGACTTCTTTGAATTTAACTTTCAAAGCATCTATAACTGAAGTTGTTGTATTCATGAACCCTTCTACTTCAACTTTAGCACCAACTACAATATCATCAACTTCACCGTTAATGTATAGGGTTGACATATCTACATTTATTTGTTGTTCAGCGATGCTAAATAAGTTGTTCAGCTC
>JBPOFV010000422.1:0-2714 GCA_051252335.1 Marinicella sp.
GGTTGGTGCCTATCGAGATAACGATAACGGTTTTGATTCAGGATCGGCCTATGTGTATGATTATGCAGGTGGCAGCTGGTCTCAAAGCCAAAAGCTCACAGCTAACGATGATCAGGCATTTGATCAGTTTGGCTTTACTGTCGTGCTGTCCGGTAATCGGTTACTGATAGGATCAATTCGAGATGATGACAATGGTATTGATTCAGGATCGGCGTACGTATATGACTATGTTGGTGGCAGTTGGTCGTTAAGCCAAAAGATAAACCCAAACGATGGTTCATTAAATGACCACTTTGCTCATGCAATCAGTCTAGCTGGGGATCGTGTGCTTGTAGGTGTCTACCGAGATGATGATTATGGTATTGAGTCAGGTTCGGCTTATGTATATGACTATGTTGCTGGTAATTGGTCACAAAGTCAAAAGCTTTCTGCAGGTGATGGTGCGGCGCGTGATTCGTTCGGTTATTCAGTCAGCCTATCCGGAGCTCGAGCATTGGTCGGTGCTTTTCAAGATAATGATGATGGGAATAATTCAGGTGCGGCTTATATTTATGATTATACTGGTAGCAGTTGGTCACTCAGCCAAAAACTCACCGCTGGCGATGCACAGTTGGGCGATGAATTTGGCTATTCTGTCAGTTTATCCGGCGATCGAGCTTTGATTTCAGCCCTTCGAGATGATGATAACGGGAATGAATCTGGTTCGGTCTATGTTTTTGACTATGCAGGTGGCAGCTGGTCCGAAAGCGAAAAAATAACCGCAGATGATGGTACAGCAAATGATTGGTTTGGTTCATCTGTCAGCTTGTCTGGCAACCGGATTCTGGTAGGAGCACGACTTGATGATGACAATGGTAGTGGTTCAGGTTCGGCCTATGTGTTTGATTATGTTGGTGGCAGCTGGTCACAAAGTCAAAAGCTTATAGCAGCCGATGGTGCGGCGGGTGATTATTTTGGTTTTTCAGTCAGCTTATCCGGGGATCGAGCTTTGGTAGGTGCCTTTAAAGGCGATGATATTGATAACGGGAATGAATCAGGTTCGGCCTATGTGTTTGACTTTGCTGCAGGCAGCTGGTCACAAACTCAAAAAATAACTGCAAACGATGGGTCTCAAGGTGACCAATTTGGTGTTTCTGTAAGTTTGTCAGGTGATCGTGCGCTGATTGGTGCCTATCTTGATGATGATGCCTTCAGTTTTTCAGGTTCAGCTTATGTATTTGACTTTGTTGGTGGTAGCTGGTTACAAAGCCAAAAATTAATCGCAAGTGATGCTGCATTTGGTGATTATTTTGGTTATTCAGTTAGCTTGGAAGGTGACAGAGCCCTTATAGGGTCCTATCTTGATGATGACAATGGTAGCTTTTCAGGTTCAGCTTATGTTTTTGAATACGTTGATGGCAGCTGGTCTGAAAGTCAAAAAATGATTTCAAGTGATGGTGCAAGTAATGATTTCTTAGGTATTTCCGTGAGCCTATCCGGTGATCGTGTATTGCTTGGAGCCTATGCTGATGATGATAATGGAAATAATTCAGGCGCTGCTTATGTATTCAATCTAGACCCTCAGTATGAGGTTAATGTGTCGGTTACTGGACTTGCCGGTGGCTCTTTAAACTTGATTAATGGTGGAGATGATATAGCCATAAATGCCGATGGAACTCAAACCCTGTCAGTATTGTCTGATGGCTCACCCTTTGATGTGGATATCACAGCACAACCAACCATGCCTAATCAGGTATGTAGTTTTACCAACGATGATTCAGGCACAATAAATGGCATGGATGCTACAGTAACCATACATTGTGAGACCATACAGTATGATGTAAATATTAATGTTTCAGGATTGCTTGGAGATGGTGTGAGTATCAGCAATGTTGGTGATACATTAACGATCAATACAGATGGCATTGAAACCATTTCCACATTTGATGATGGTTCTGCATATGCAGTATTATTAACGTCGCAACCCTCTGAGCCTAATCAAGTTTGTACCATCTCAGGTGGTAACAGCGGTGATGATAACGGCTCAGGAACTTTAGTAGGAACAGACGTAACAATTGAAGTTGATTGTGTCACCGAGCAATATTCCATAGGTGTTGAAGTATCAGGTCTGACATCAGGTAATTCACTGATTTTACAAAATAACGGCAGTGATGACTTAACTGTGACTGAAAATGGTGCCAGTTTTTTTGCAACCACTCTTGATGATGGTTCAGCCTACTTGGTATCGGTAAATACCCAACCAACTGAACCTAACCAAACCTGCGTGGTATCAAGTCCTATGGGAAACCTCAATGGTGGTGATGTAGGATTAATGGTAACTTGTTCTACAAACCAATATTCAGTCGGTGGCATGGTTTCAGGTTTAGCCACTGGAAATTTTGTCACCCTATCTATGAATGGAGGTTTCGAATATCTGGTAGTTGATGGCAACAGTTATTTTGAATTTAATCATTCATTAGAAGATGAATCATCCTATTCAATAACAGTTTTTAATAACCCAACTTCACCCAACCAGACCTGTGATGTGACCAATGGCGTTGGTACATTAATGGGTGGAGATGTCATTGATATTGAAATTGACTGTGAAATCAATCAGTACTTCATAGGAGGTTATGCCACAAATTTGATTCCTGATAATAATTTGTTGCTACAAAACAATGACGGCGATGATTTAGTCGTACCAGAATCAGGTGCTTTTGCATTCAAAACACCAT
>JBPOFV010000423.1:0-2710 GCA_051252335.1 Marinicella sp.
GTTTCAGGCTTAATGGGGAATCGAGGTCAGACTAATTACAGTGCATCAAAAGGCGGATTGATTGCTGCCACCAAATCTTTGGCGATTGAATTGGCTAAAAGAAAAATTACAGTCAATTGCATTGCACCAGGAATTATTGAAACAGAAATGACCAACGATTTAGATCCCAATATGATTAAACAAATGGTACCTTTAAGGCGAGCAGGAACAGCAACTGAAGTGGCCAGTTTAGTTGGCTATCTGGCATCTGATGAAGCTTCTTATATCACCCGACAAGTGATTTCTATCAATGGAGGTATGTTTTGAATAGAAGAGTCGTCATAACTGGGATGTCCGGAATCAGCCCCTTGGGCCAGGATTGGGCAACCGTTGCCACAAACTTGAAGCAGGTTAAAAATAAGGTTGTTCATATGCAACCTTGGGACGAATACAAAGGCCTAAATACTCGTTTGGCATCACCTGTGCTAGATTTTGAAAAACCCAAGCATTACAAACGCAAACAAATTCGCAGTATGGGGCGTGTTGCTCTGATGGCTACGACTACAGCAGAACGGGCACTGGAAGATGCGGGATTATTAAATGACACGAGTATACAAAATGGCAAAATGGGTGTTTCATACGGTTCATGTGCAGGCAGCCCTGATGCCATTTTAGATTTTGGTAACATGCTTAAAGATAAAGATGTCAGGGGCATCAATGCCACCACATACATCAGAATGATGAGCCATACTGCTGCCGTTAATATTGGTGTATTTTTTGGCTTAACTGGTCGAATCATACCTACATCCAGTGCTTGTACTTCTGGTTCACAAGGTATTGGTTATGCTTATGAAGCGATTAAATACGGGCAACAAGATCTGATGATCGCCGGAGGTGCTGAAGAATTATGTCCCAGTGAAGCAGCTGTTTTTGATACATTATTTGCAACCAGTGTTAAAAATGAAGCCCCTGATACAACACCTGCACCCTTTGATTTGAATCGTGATGGGTTGGTATTAGGTGAGGGTGCTGGCAGCATGATTCTGGAAGAATATGAGCATGCCAAAGTACGTGGTGCAAAGATTTATGCGGAGGTTGTCGGATTTGCTTGTAATTCTGATGGTCAGCACATCACCCAACCCAATACCCTTACCATGGAAGTGGCCATGCGAGGTGCTTTAAAAGATGCCAATCTTGATCCTGGTGAAATTGGTTATGTAAATGCCCATGGGACTTCTACAGCTCAAGGCGATGTGGCTGAATCTCAAGCCACTCATCGATTGTTTGGTAATCAGTTACCCATCAGTTCATTAAAAAGTTACATGGGACATACTTTAGGTGCTTGTGGTGTGCTTGAAGCTTGGATGTCGATTCATATGATGAAAGAAAAATGGTTTGCACCCACTGTGAATTTAAAGCAAGTTGACCCAGAATGCGGCGAATTGGATTACATTCAATATCAAGCCAAACAAATTGATACCGAATTCATTATGACCAATAATTTTGCATTTGGCGGGATTAACACCTCTTTGGTTATTAAAAACTTCAATTGATTGAAATAGAAGGTTTATTTCAACGGTTTAAAGTTTTTAACTTTGAGTTTGACTCCTTTATCTTGCTGGTCTTCATTGTTTAGAGGTTCACATGATTTAAACGTGTTCAAACAGCGTTTGGTTAAGTTTTGATAGATGCCAGTTCCGACCGATTTCCATTTAATTTGTTGTTCTGATACTTGTTTTTTTACGGTGGCTGGTGAACCTGCGATGATGGAACGGGCCGGGGCTTCAAAATTAGGTTTGATGTAGCTCAATGCAGCTATCATACACTCTTTCCCAATTTTGGCATTGTCCATGATGACAGTTTGGATACCGACCATACAATTCTCTCCGATATCACAACCATGCAACACAGCACCATGACTGATATGTCCATTTTTTCTGACCCTTGTCACGCCCTCTGGAAAACCGTGGGCTATGCAACCGTCCTGAAAATTGACTCCATCTTCCAATATTATTTTTCCAAAGTCTCCACGTAGACTGGCATGCGGACCTATATAGCAATGCTTACCAATAACCACATGACCTATGATCGATGCCGTTGGATGAACAAAGGAGGTTGGATCAATGACTGGTTTAACGCCGTCTATTTCGTAACAATTCATGGAATATCAATAATTTTTTAATACCTATATTGTACCTTTGATTGATTATTCGGCAAGATACAATCTGCCATCAACATGGTTAATGCTGACTTGAAAAGCACTGGTGAAAAAATTAAACTGTTCAGTATCTTAAATATACCTAACCCCTCATAACTTGACCAAAGAGAATATCAATGAAAAAAGAATTCAAAGTCCCACACACCCTTATCTTGTTGTTAGGCATGATGTTGATAGCCTATATTGCAACTTGGATAGTGCCACAAGGTTTTTTTGAAACAGTCACTCTTGAGAATGGTCGTGAGGCAGTTGTGGCAGGTACTTATGAAGTTTCAGAAACGCAAAAACGTTTGTCCTTGTTTGATTTCTTAGTAGCTATACCTAGGGCATTAGCGGCGGCTCAAGATATTATATTCTTCGTCTTCATCATTGGTGGTGTGTTAGCGATTGCCAGAGCCACAGGTACCATTGATGCCTTGATTGGTCGCATGCTTGAACGATTTGGCGATAAACCACATATGCTGATCTTTATGGTTATTTTCGTTTTCGGTCTGGCTTCGGGTGCAATTGGTA
>JBPOFV010000424.1:0-2697 GCA_051252335.1 Marinicella sp.
ACCTAAACGCATCACATCAGCAATCAATTCTCTGCTGTCATTGTAGGGTATCTGTAAGTTGATGTGGTCTTCATCTATGTGCTCAATGTGTTGTTTTGAGTGCCAGTGCTCAAAAACTGTCCAAGGGGCTTGGTTGGTATTGATTTTAATTTCAGCCAGATGTTTCATTTGACCGGAAAAAATGCCATAACTTTCAGCGTAATGTGAGCGTAACTCATCTACCGGAACTTTTTGTGCTCGTTCTATATCAGTTTCGATGTGTTGTATTTGTTCCAGAGCAAAAAGACGAATACCTTCACGTAAGTGACACCAAGCATCCAAATACCAAGCATTTTTATAACTGGTTAAGCGTTGTGGGGAAATCAACCTTTGGGTGGTTTGTTTTTGGCTGCGAGTCTGGTACGTGATGTTCAACTTCTTTTCGGTTTGCAAGGCTGTCATGACTTGTTGAAAAACCGTGGGATCAGGCTTTCTTGATAAGGCTGGGATGATTTGAATCAGTCGCCTGTTTTGGATGCCTTTTTGTTGTAATACTTTATCAATATTATCTAGAATCCGTTGCATCGGTTTTTGCAATGAATCAGATTGTAAATCTTCTAACAACTGTGCCGCCATCAACAAACCTTGTGTTTCCTCAGCATTGAGGCGAATTCCGGGTAAGTCAAAGTGCGCTGTTCGGTTATATGATACACCGTTCTCATCTGACTCTATAGGCGCATTAAACTCATCTCGCAAAGTTGCTATGATGCGGTAGACTGTGGCTTGTGAGCATTCAAGACGTTCTTTGAGTGAATCGACTGCTATTGGACTGCGTCTTTCTTTCAGTATTTTGTCCAATAAGTAAATGCGATCAATTTTTTTCATAACATGAATGTCTTAATGTTGTAACTCTGCCAGGTCTTTATACAAGTCCAATGCTTCAGGGTTGGCCAAAGCGTCTGTATTGGCTACTGGTTTACCATGAATCACTTCTCTGACTGCAATTTCGACAATCTTGCCGCTGATGGTTTTAGGAATTTCTCTGACTGCAATGATTTTTGCCGGTACATGTCTGGGAGTGGTGTTGGCTCGAATGGTTTTACAAATTTTTAAACGCAACTCATCATCTAATTCATGTCCTGGTTGCATCACCACAAACAATACCACTCGTGTATCATCTTCCCATTCTTGACCAACCACAATTGACTCTGTGATTTCAGGCAAAGATTCAACTTGACGGTAGATCTCAGCGGTTCCAATACGTACTCCCCCAGGATTTAAAGTGGTGTCAGAGCGGCCATAGATCACCATGCCACCTTGCTCAGTGATTTCAGCTCGATCTGAATGACACCAAATGTTGTCATATTTATCAAAGTAGGCTGATTTGTATTTTTCATTTTGGTTATCTTGCCAAAAATAAACCGGCATGGAAGGAAAGGCTTTGTCACAAGCCAGCTCGCCAGGTGCACCGATGATACTGTGTTGATTTTCATCCAGAACTTTTACCGCCATCCCCAAACCTAAGCATTGTAGCTGGCCAGAATAAACGGGTAAGTTGCTGTTGCCTAAAGCGAAGCAGGAACAAATGTCAGTTCCACCTGAGATGGATGACAAACACACATCCGCCTTAATTTTTTGATACACATAAACGAAACTTTCTGGCATCAAAGGTGAGCCGGTTGAAAAGATGGTTTCAAGTTTGTCGAGTTGGTGTGATTCGATTGGCTTGATTCCGGCTTTTTCCACTGCAGAAATCCATTTGGCAGAGGTGCCAAAATGCGTGATGTCATGTTTATCGACTAAATCAAACAGCCTGTTACCATCTGGATAAAAGGGTGAACCATCAAATAAGACCAAACTGGCTCCAGTAGCTAATGTGGACGCCATCCAGTTCCACATCATCCAACCACAAGTGGTGAAATAAAATAGCCGTTTATGCTCGGCAACATTGGCATGCAACATCAGTTCCTTGATGTGTTGCAATAATATCCCACCAGTGCGATGCACAATACATTTGGGTTTGCCGGTGGTACCTGAAGAATAGAGGATGTACAAAGGATGATCAAAAGGTACTGGTGTATATTCAATGGTTGCATGTGGATCAGTACCTACCAACCAATGATTGAAATCTATACAGCCAGATGGGAGTTTATTTTGAGTGGCTGTAAAATCAATGACAACAGTTTGCTCAATGCTGCTGATTTGAGCTGATATTTGTTCGACTTTTGCCAAACAATCATGGGTCTTGCCGTTGTATTCATAGGCATTAACTGAAAACAATACTTTCGGTTTAATTTGGCCAAAACGATCTACCACACCATTGATACCAAAGTCAGGTGATGTTGAAGACCAAACTGCGCCTAAGGATGTGGTGGCTAACATCACCACAATGGTT
Organism: Marinicella sp.; assembly: GCA_051252335.1. GTDB lineage: Bacteria > Pseudomonadota > Gammaproteobacteria > Xanthomonadales > Marinicellaceae > Marinicella. The sequence goes on from JBPOFV010000424.1 coordinate 2,375, forward strand.
TCAGGAATATTGGGCATGAATCCGGCCACTCGATCACCTAAACCCACACCACAGTCACGTAATTTTTGTTGTACTTGAGACACTTGTCTGATTAATTGATCAAAGCTCAGTGTATCCACCTTGCCAGATTCAGATTCAAAGATGATTGCCTCATCTGCACCTTGATGTTTAAGTAAGTTTTCGGCAAAGTTCAATGTCATACCCTTAAACCATTCGGCTTCAATCATATGCCCTTGGTCTATCAAATCGTAGCTGGCTTCCTGATGATAAATCACGCCACAAAAATCAATCACTGCTCGCCAAAATTCCGCACGGTGATCAAT
>JBPOFV010000425.1:0-2687 GCA_051252335.1 Marinicella sp.
TGTCTTTGCCAATTACAAAGGTTTGATTGGGCATGGATTGTCCCAACACTTTGCCAACAGCATAGCCTAAACGCAAAGCAAATTCAGCAGTGATTAAAGAGCCACCCACTTTGCCCCTGATACCGTCTGTACCAAAATATTTTTTACTCATAAACCGATCCTAATTTAACTGCAATGCAACTGAACTATTCTGTACTGTTTATCAAGGCCTGACAAGTTTTCAGGGTGTCCAAAGTTGCAGCCACATCGTGAACTCTGAAATAGTCAGCTCCTTGCAAATAAGTGAACTGTACCACGGCCAGTGACCCTGGTAATCTCTGCGATACTGGGCGGCATAACAACTCTTGAAACATAGATTTTCTCGAAACACCAATCATAATTGGTAAGCCCATTTGCTTTAATGTAGCTGTATTTCTCAATAACTGCAAATTATGTTCCAAGGTTTTTCCAAAACCAATACCTGGGTCTAAAATGATGCGATCAGCATCCATTCCATAGGCTAAACATGTTTCCACACGTTCAGCAAAAAAATCCAATACATGTTGAACCACATCATCGTATTCTGGATTGTCTTGCATATCCTGTGGCTTGCCTTGCTTATGCATTATACAAACCAACACATCATGCTTTACCGCAACTTCAATGGCTTCATCAGCTTGTAAAGCATTGACATCATTGATCATGGTGGCACCAGAGGCTATGGCTGCTTCCATGACTTCAGGTTTGCTGGTATCTATTGAAATATTTTGTGCGGGATATTTAGCTTTAATGGCTTTTATGACAGGCACCACCCGAGCAATTTCATCATCTATATTCACCACATCCGCACCTGGTCGCGTAGATTCACCACCTACATCGATCCAATCAACTTGCTGATCAACCATGTTATCAACTTGAGACATGGCAGATTCAAGACTGTTGTATTGTCCGCCATCTGAAAACGAATCGGGGGTCACATTTAGGACCCCCATTACTTGAAAATCTCGCTTCATTGATTGTTATGACTCAGTTGCTTCTCCACCAATCACTGGGTCATCAGATTCAGTATCTTTTTCTGCTTTGTTAACAGAGTCATTTGAATCATCATCGTCACTTTCTTCCCAATCTTCAGGAGGCGTAACCTCTTTACCATCCATGATTTCTTTTACCTGGTTGGCATCAATGGTTTCATACTTCATCAAAGCTTCTGCCATGATATGAAGTTTATCCATATGTGTGGTCAACATGTCATAAGCATCTTGATAATTCTCATCAATAATTTTTTTAATAGCTTCATCAATCAATTTTGCGGTGGCATCCGACACATTTTTATGCTGTGTCACTTGACGACCTAAAAAGACTTCTCCTTCATCTTCTGAATACAAAAGTGGGCCCAGTCCTTCCCCAAAACCCCATTTAGTAACCATATCTCTTGCTATACTGGTGGCGCTTTGTATGTCGCTGGATGCACCGTTGGTGATGGCATCTTTACCACCCAACAATTCTTCTGCTATTCGTCCACCATAAGCAGTTGCAATTCTGGACTCCATCTTTCTTCTGCTGGTTGACCATTCATCTCTTTCAGGCAAATACATGGTGACTCCCAATGCCCGCCCTCTTGGAATAATGGTGACCTTGTGTATGGGATCGTGTTCTGGAGACAAATACCCCACAATGGCATGGCCTGCTTCATGATAAGCGGTATTTCTTCTCTCTTCTTCAGTCATCACCATGGATTTGCGCTCAGCACCCATCCAAATTTTATCCCTGGCTTTCTCAAAATATTCCATTTTAATTTCTGTGGCATTTTCACGAGCCGCAAATAAAGCTGCTTCATTCACCAAATTGGCCAAATCCGCACCTGAAAAACCAGGCGTACCTCTGGCAACAACTCGGGCCTTGACATCATCTGCTAAAGGCACTTTTTTCATGTGAACTTTGAGTATCGCTTCTCGACCTAATATATCTGGTAAAGGTACCACCACTTGACGATCAAAACGACCTGGTCGTAATAATGCAGAATCTAACACATCTGGACGGTTGGTTGCCGCAATCACAATCACACCTTCATTACCATCGAATCCATCCATTTCAACCAACAATTGATTCAATGTTTGTTCACGTTCATCATGACCACCACCCATTCCAGCACCACGTTGGCGACCTACGGCATCAATCTCATCAATAAAGATGATACAAGGTGAATTCTTTTTGGCCTGTTCGAACATATCACGTACACGCGAGGCACCTACACCTACAAACATTTCGACAAAGTCAGAACCTGAAATGGTATAAAACGGAACTTTAGCCTCACCAGCAATGGCTCTTGCCAATAATGTTTTACCTGTTCCTGGAGAACCTACCATTAAAATGCCACGGGGAATATGTCCGCCTAGTTTTTGAAATTTACTGGGGTCTCTTAAAAATTCAACCACTTCAGCGACTTCTTCTTTGGCTTCTTCAGCGCCTGCCATGTCGGCAAAAGTCACTTTGTTTTGATCCTCAGTCATCAATTTGGCTTTAGATCGCCCAAAACTCATGGCACCGCCTTTGCCTCCACCGCCTTGCATTTGACGCATGATCAAGAAAAACAAGCCGATGAATAAGAGTATGGGAAATACCGTTTCAAATATGCGCCAACCCCAACTTTCTTGTTGGGGCTCTTTTACTGCATACTTCACATTGTTTAATATCAAATCATCTTCAAG
>JBPOFV010000426.1:0-2681 GCA_051252335.1 Marinicella sp.
ATTGAAAGACCGTCTGAAATCTTCCTTAGCCAGGGCCAAACAATTTAACCATGTTGGTGGAATACTGCATATAGACTTGGATAATTTCAAAGATATAAATGACTCTCAAGGTCACAAAGTGGGTGACAAACTGATTAAAAAAGTGGCCATGAGAATTAAATCATGTATCGGTCAAGGAGACACCATTGCCAGACTGGGTGGAGATGAATTTATTATTGAGCTACCAGAGCTTAAAAATGAGTTGGCCACAGCTGAAAAACAAGCCATAGAAACTTGCAATACCATTCTTAAGAAAATCAAACAACCCATTGAAATTGAAAACAATCATTATCATGTCACTGCCAGTGTAGGTTTGGTTATTTATCCACGTGATGGTGACAGTCAATCCACTTTATTGCAGCGGGCAGATACCGCTCTCTATGAGGCTAAATTCAAAGGCCGGAATAGAATCCAAGTATTCGATACTGGTATTGAATCTCGAGTCAAAAGGAATCACAGACTGGAAAATGATTTGCGTTTGGCGATTCAAAATAAAGAAATATTCATCCTCTACCAACCTATAGTAAATGCCTCTGATGAAACCATAGTTGGGTCAGAAATATTACTGCGTTGGCGGCACCCTGTTGAAGGAATCGTCATGCCCACTGATTTTATTCCAATTGCGGAGAGAGGCCAATTAATTCTGGAAATTGGCTATTGGACCATCGAACAAGCTTGTAAGCAAATCATCAAATGGAACGAGCAAGCTGATAACCCTTTTTTCCTTTCAGTCAACTTATCTGTCATCCAAATCAGAGATAAATATTTCTTAAAAAAAGTGACTGAATTAATCCATAAATACCAAGTACCCAGTAACTTTTTGGAATTTGAAGTCACTGAGTCAATTTTGTTGAGTGAAAGTAAACGCTCCATTGAAATCATCAAACAATTGAAACTGTTGGGGATTAAGTTATCTATTGATGATTTTGGTACAGGATATTCATCATTTGATTACATCAGAAAATTGCCCTTGGATAAAATCAAAATTGACAAATCTTTCATCAAAGATATTCCAGAGGATGCAAGCAGTACAGCCATTGTTAAAACCATATTGGCTATGGCCGATGAAATGCAACTTGAAGTGGTGGCAGAAGGTGTTGAATCACTGGGCCAAATTGAATTTCTCAGAGAAAATAATTGTAAATATTTCCAAGGCTTCTATTACTCAAAACCAAAAACTGAAGAACAGTTGTTGATCAATTACAATTTCTAGAACAGTTACTTGCTGCCTATTGCTGGTGGTTGAGGTCGTTCAAAAATCCAATGGTTTTCTTTTGAGAGGTCAGCCTTATAAGTGTAGCCATCAAACATTAACTGTTTGATTTGGTCTTTATGTGCAATGTTGTTTTTAATGATTTCACGAGCCATCATGCCCCTGGCTTTTTTGGCATAAAAAGAAATCACCCTGGTTTTTCCATCTTTGGTGTCTTTAAAATCAATGTTTAAAACAGGTGCTTTCAATAACTTTGGCTTCACTGCTTTGAAGTATTCATTGGATGCTAAATTGATCACCCATTGGTCTTTCTTTAACTCTTTATTCATTGTTTGGGTGATTTTTGAATCCCAAAATTGATACAAATTTTCACCCTCTGGATTACTCAATTTTGTCTTCATTTCTAGTCGATAAGGCAAAATCAGATCAAGTGGTTTCAAATAACCATACAATCCAGACAAGATACGCAGGTGATTTTGTGCATATTCCCAATCTGACTTTTGTAAGGATTCAGCATCTAAGCCTAAATAGACATCTCCCTTAAACGCCAAAGCAGCTTGTTTTGCTACGCCAAGTTTAAAAGGTGTTTTGAATGATTGAAATCGATCATAATTCAACTCGGCTAATTTTTCACTGACCGACATCAATTGGGTAATTTGTGTTGGCTTTAAGGATTTCAGTTCTTTGGCCAATACCTTGGCTTGTCTTAATAACAAAGGTTTACTGAACTCTTGCAATGGGTTTGGGTTAAAATCTTGGCCCTTAGAAGGCGATAACAATACAATCATGTCATTTCATTTATAGTTGTGGTCAATACAGAAGTTATGTGGGTTAATTCTTCGGGTTCAATGATAAAAGGAGGCATCATGTAAATCAAATTCATGAATGGTCGTATCCAAACGCCTCGAGCAACCATTTTATCTTGAAAAATCGACCAATCCAATGGTTCATACATCTCAATAACACCTATCGCACCAAGTACTCTGACATCTTTGACGGCTGAGTTTTGCTCTAGACCAATTAATTCAGTTGATAACTGGTGCTCAATCTGCTTAATTTTCTGCTGCCAGTCAGTTGCTAATAACAATTTAATACTGGACAAAGCAACAGCACAAGCCAATGGGTTAGCCATGAAAGTGGGCCCGTGCATAAAATGTGTACCAATACCGGTGGCTATCTTTCTTTGACAAAGCACTGTTGAGAGCGTCATGTAGCCACCAGTTAATGATTTACCAAGGCACATGATATCTGGTACCACATTGGCGTGTTGGTAAGCAAACATAGTACCGGTTCGGCCAAAGCCTGTGGCAATTTCGTCAAAAATCAGCAATACATTGAATTCATCACATAATTTCCTGACTTCTTGCAAATACACGGGCGAGTAAAAATTCATGCCACCTGCACCCTGAACAATTGGCTCAAATATAAC
>JBPOFV010000427.1:0-2680 GCA_051252335.1 Marinicella sp.
CCAACTCACGCTGATGCAGTATTAGGTCGCGAACTGTTGATTAAAGCCATCAAGGAGGCCTAGAATGAATGCCATGAATTTAGATTTAACGAATAAAACAGCCGTGGTTTGTGGTTCAACCCAAGGTATGGGTTTAGCCATTGCACAACAATTAGCTGCTCAAGGGGCACATGTAGTTATGGTGGCCAGAGATGAAGCGAAATTAGCCACAGTGGTTAAGACTCTGGAGCAAAATGGAAATCAGGTTCACCGTACGGTAGTTGCAGACTTTTCAAGTGCTGCTGATGTTAAATCAGCCATTGAAAGTCATTTAAAAGAATTTCCCGAAGCACACATTCTGATCAACAATACCGGTGGCCCAGCTCCAGGTTTGGCAAAAGATGCAGCGGTTGACGCATTCAAAGCAGCATTCGAACAGCATTTAGTATGTAATCAAGTTTTGGCCCAAGCTTTGGTACCAGCCATGCAGGCAGCAGGATATGGGCGCATTATCAATGTGATTTCAACTTCAGTTAAACAACCCTTACCTAATTTAGGCGTGTCAAATACAGTTCGAGGTGCCGTGGCCAGTTGGGCCAAAACATTGGCCAATGAATTAGGTCAATTCAACATCACCGTTAATAATGTGTTACCTGGAGCCACAGAGACCAACCGCCTGTCTGCTATTTTTACCAATAAAGCCAAGAAGACAGGTTTGACTGTTGCTCAAGTGATAGAAAATGAAAAGGCCATCATTCCCATGCGACGATTTGGTACACCACAAGAGTTTGCTCATGTGGTTGGGTTTCTTGCTTCTCCAGCAGGCTCCTATGTCAATGGTGTAAATATACCTGTAGATGGTGGCAGAACCGCATGTCTGTAACTGATTCAAAACGGATTACCATAAAAAATTACATCAATGGTCATTTGGTCGGGCCTAAAACTGGAGACTATTTAGAGAATTATGAACCGGCTACAGGTTTGGTTTATGGGTTAATTCCTGAATCAAATGATCAAGACTTAAATGAAGCTGTAGCTGCTGCAAAGTCAGCTTTTCCTGAATGGTCTAAACAATCTGCAGAAAATAAGGCGAAGGTATTAACTCGGTTGGCAGACTTGATCGAACAAAACCAAGAGCAACTGGCCAAAGCAGAAGCCATTGATAATGGTAAGCCTATCACGTTAGCGAAAAATGTTGATATCTACAGAGCGGCTGCCAACATTCGATTTTTTGCTCATGCAATCACCCAATTCTCAAGCGAATCTCACGCCATGGAACATGTGGCCATTAATTACACTTTACGTGACCCATTGGGTGTAGTGGCTTGTATTTCCCCATGGAATTTACCACTTTATTTATTTACTTGGAAAATAGCGCCTGCTCTGGCAGCAGGTAATACGGTGATTGCCAAGCCTTCAGAAGTAACGCCTATGACGGCTTACTTGTTTTCTCAACTTTGTATTGAAGCTGGCTTGCCACCGGGTGTTTTAAATGTATTACATGGTAGCGGCCCTTCAATTGGTTCGCCCTTAACCCAACATCCTGAGATCAAGGCCATCAGTTTTACTGGTGGTTCCCATACAGGCACATTGATTAAACAAGCCACAGCTCATCAACACAAAAAACTGTCATTAGAATTGGGTGGTAAAAACCCCACTTTGGTTTTTGCTGATTGTGATTTTGCAAAAACAGTTAAGGAAGTGGCTCGTGCTGCCTTTGCCAACCAAGGACAAATTTGTTTATGTGGTTCAAGGATTTACATTGAAAGATCTATTTACAAGAAGTTCACTGAGGCATTGGTAAAAGCAGTTCAAGCGATAAAAATAGGTGATCCCTTATTAAAAGACACCCAGTTCGGTGCTTTGGTTTCTCAAGCACATAAAGATAAAGTGTTGAATTATATTGAATTGGCACAAAACGAGGGTGGTGAAATTCTAACTGGAGGACAGCAAGTGCAAGTTGCCGGTCGATGTAAGCAAGGTTATTTTGTACAACCAACCATCATTGCTGGCTTATCTAACAACTGTAGAACCAATCAAGAAGAAATATTTGGACCTGTTTGTACGGTGCAAGCTTTTGATAGTGATGAAGAGGCTTTGGCATTGGCCAATGATTCTGAGTATGGGCTGGCCTGTAGTATTTGGAGTCAAGACATCAGTCGGTGTCATAGTTTGGCCAAGGAAATCAATACTGGGATTGTATGGATTAACTGTTGGTTGCTTAGGGATCTACGAACGCCATTTGGCGGGATGAAAGCATCGGGTTCAGGTCGCGAAGGTGGTCTTGAAGCCATGCGGTTTTTCACTGAGGCCAAAAATGTTTGTATTCAATTTAACCCTGGCTAAATCATGGTGATTGTCCATAGAGATATATTTTTGTAAGCATTTCGTTAAGTATAGGTCTTATTCTACAGTCAATGAAAAACAAAGGGACTTTTGGCACATAACATGATTATGCTGAATGACTATTATAATCATACGTGCTGAAAAACTTAATTAAGTAATTGACGTACGTAAAACTTAGTAGTATAGTGATTGCATAAGTCGTTAAAAAAGTAATTTAATAAGATTTCTTGATAACGATGCAAGCTTTGGAGTTACAGAAATTTCCTCCCCTAACGCTTTTTAACTCTCTGATTTCTGTAACTCCACCCTTTTACTTAGGGCCTAGATTAGGCTCACTAAGTAAACAATCAAGGGA
>JBPOFV010000428.1:0-2669 GCA_051252335.1 Marinicella sp.
CTTCCTGATGCGTGAATTACTCAGTGTGGGAGTGGTGCAATCCACCAACACCAACTTAATCTTGCGTCAAAAGAAAATTACTACAGAATTGCCTCTGTGAGAATTGAATTATTGACTGATAGGACTAAGCATGTCTTCCCATTGATGGCTGCTTAAAATTTGGCTTATGTCGACTGATTGACTGAGCATCCCTTCTGCAAGCTGTTGCTTCTGTTGTTGTAACTGGTAAATTTTTTCCTCAACTGTACCACGTGTAATCAGTTTATAAACAAACACCTGTTTATCTTGACCAATTCTGTGGGCTCGATCACTGGCTTGTTGTTCTGCGGCTGGATTCCACCAAGGATCAAAGTGAATCACAGTGTCTGCATTGGTTAGGTTTATTCCTGCACCACCTGCTTTTAAACTGATCAGAAACACAGGTCGTTGATCGGATTGAAAGCCATCAATGTATTCGGTTCTTTTGGCAGATGGCGTTTTGCCGGTTAATTCAAAGTAATTAATCCCAAGATCGGCTAATTTATCTGCAATGATAGCCAACATGCTGGTAAATGAAGAAAATATCAATATTCTTCTACCCTCTTCAACTAAATTGGGTAAAGCTGTTAACAGCCAATTTAACTTGGCCGATTGTGCTTCTTGGTTGATGGAGTTTAACTTTATCAATTGTGGATGACAACATACCTGGCGCAATCGAAGCAAGGCATTCCCAATTAGAATTTGGTTGTTTTGTTGTTTTTTAACCGCTTTTCTTATTTCATCTGCCATGGTGAGTCGTATGCTTTCATAGACAGAAGCTTGTTCTTCATCCAATTGTATATATTTAATTATTTCGCTTTTTTCTGGCAACTCTTTAGCCACTTCAGTTTTGGTTCTGCGCATGATAAAAGGAGCTAAACGGGCTTGTAACTCTTGCAGTCTTTCTTGATTATTTTCCCTTTCGATTGGCCACTGAAAACTCTTTTGAAATTGCTTTTCCGAACCTAAAAAGCCAGGCATCAAAAAGTCAAATATTGACCACAATTCCCCTAAATGATTCTCAACGGGCGTACCACTCAAACATAACCTGTAATTGGCATCCAATCTTTTGATAATTTTAGCCACTTGAGTTTTGCGGTTTTTAATGGCTTGTGCCTCATCAAGAACCAATAAGTTAATATGTTTTTTATTTAAATCTACAAAATCCCTACTGATAATGCCATAACTGGTAACAACCAAGTCATAATCAGCAAATTTCTGATACATGGCTTGTCGATTTGGCCCAGTCATGATCCCAACAGTTAAATCAGGGGTGAACCTGGCTGCTTCTGCAGCCCAATTCCCCAACAAACTGGTTGGAGCCACAATGAGGTTTGTCATCTTTTGCTTGGCATGATTTTTTTGTGCTTGGATAAAAGCCAAGGTTTGTAATGTCTTACCTAATCCCATGTCATCAGCCAGAAGACCATGAAATTGATGTTTCGCTAAGAACATCAACCAAGAATAACCAACTTGTTGATATGGTCTTAAAGTGGCATTCAACTGAACTGGAGCCGGGATGATCTCAAGTTCTTTTATTTGCTCCATTGCAGCAGCTTTTAATTGAATTTCTTTGCTACCTAGCCACTCCAAATGAACTTGTTCAGTTTCTAATGCAGTGCGCCATTGTTTTTGCGCTTGAGCCACGTGTAACATTTGATGTTCTGACAACAACAATTCCTCACCTGCGCCTTTTTCATCATATAGTTCACTGATGGTTGCAATGATTTGTTCTAACTGTTTTTTTGCCACTCCAATATTCAAGCCGTTATCTAATTGAATCATCAATTCATTTTTGACAGAATCAAAGGCACCAGTTTTGATGGCTTTAAGTAAATAGGGAACTAAGTTAAATTTTTGTTGATTGATTTCAACGCCAATTTTGACATCAAACCAACCGGAGTTATGAGTTGCTTTGGCTTTGTTCACATCAACAAACCATTGATCAGCCACTGCCCTATTCAACCGATAATCATCCTCAATAATGACTTGCCAACCTGCATGATGTAATGAAAGCAGCATCGGTGCGACTTGAATAAAATCATCTCCCAAGTAGCGGTCGTTTAATTGAAAATGTTGGCTGATCGGTGGTTCAAATGAAGCAAATATTGAATTGAGTTTCTCAATTTGATAACAACATGACGCAACCAATTCAAGTTGCTCAGAACTGATCTTAACAGCACCAGTAATCAAGTCATTAAGATCAAATAAAACCTCACCAATAGAAAAGTTTGGATGTGCTACATCAACCTGGATCACAGGATCTGTATGCCAATCTAAATTAATCACGCTGGTATTCACCATTAAATGCGCCTCAAATGCCTTAGTTTGGCTCAATTTTTGAGTATTAAGAACTGACTTTATTTGGTAATTAGCTGCATTCTCACTCACCAGCAACTGTAAATTGCTGGACAACTGGATAGCTGATTTAGGTAATGATTGATTTATTTCATGCAATGTAATTGGTGGCCTATAACAAGCCTTCCAAAAACACCGGTTGGATTTAAGCATCATCAATAAAATGGCTTCATCACGTTGTGGGTTAACTGTAAATTGATGCACTTTTGCCAGACCATTCTGATTCATTTGATACAGCACATATTGATCTGCCAAGCTGACAAACTTAGGCAACTGTTTTTTAAAATATAAGC
>JBPOFV010000429.1:0-2657 GCA_051252335.1 Marinicella sp.
GTAACTGACTTGCACAGTAATGTTAATGTACTGAACGGTCGATTTATTGTTGAACTTGAACAATGGGCAGGACAGTTCGATGGCACAGATTACTGGTTAGAAATATCAGCAGCCATACCTTCAGGTTCTGGATCTTTTACCACCTTAAGCCCCAGGCAAAAACTAGGCCCAGTGCCTTATGCTGAATACGCCTATGATCTTGATATCACTGGCTTACAATTAAGAGTTGATGGCACTTGTGACAGTAATACTGCCATCCAAGTCATAGACCAAAATGGTGCTGTCAGTTGTGGTGCCTTTGCTGCAGAAGATCACAGTCATGAATTTTCTGAACTGACATCAGTACCTGCTGGCCTTGCTGATGGAGACGATGACACCACTTATAATGGCGGAGATTTTGCTTTGAGTGGCCAATCTTGTGGTGCTGGACAAATGGTGACTGGCATTACAGCCGCAGGTACTATTGTATGTGCAAGTGCACCTACAGCAGCACTTCCACCTAATTGTGATCAAAACAACCAAGCCCTCCAATATAATACGATTACTGGCTGGGCATGCGTCGATTTGACCCAAATTGGCGGCAGTGCTGGCCAAGCTCAAGGTTTTGAGTTAACTGACAGCTGGGGTAATACCTGGGATGGAATCGAACGCTCTGCCGTTTCTTGGGCAGATGCCAACCAATCATGTGAATCAGCTGGAGGTAGGTTACCCACAATCACTGAATTATATCAAGTCAGTGGCGCATTTAAATCTGATGTTGGGTCTTCATATGAAACTAACTATATCTGGAGTCGAACGTGGTGGGATAAAACCAACAAAACCCGCGTGCGATTAAATGATGGTGCAATCAATAATTCACTCGCTATCAACTTCAGCCCTTACCGGTGTATTTGGCCCGATCAAACACTCAATTATTTTGCCGGTGACCAATGCATGGGTGAACCAGGAGATGCTTGCTGGGATCATGTGGCATACCCGAATAACACCATGTCCATAGATAAAATGGAAAGACCTGCCGTTTCTTATGTGGCCGCGACTGATGAGTGTGCCTTTGTCCATGCCCATTTAGCCGACCAACAAGACTATGCGGAAAACGCCATCAATGGCTTACCCAATGGCACAAACACCTTCCAATGGACCAGTAATCATGCCCGGTATGACATAGTTTCTGTCGTGAGGTGGCAAGACATTGATACCAACTATAATGATTATTCAACACCTTATGTAACGTGGGCAAACAGATCCTTAGGACCGTATAGATTCAGATGTGTAGGTGTAAATAGCCCGGTTGGTCCATACCCAAATACAGTGGCCAATGAATTCATCGCTGACACCACCTATATTAAAACCTCAGATGCCGCCACCACAATCGCTACATTTGGTGACTCTATTGATGGCTGCTTCAGCCAAGGTGGCCACATGGCTCATTCTCGTGACATCATGGAATTGGCCAGAACGGGCATGACCAGTGGATCGGCTCCTGATTATATTTGGATGTCAGATCGCAGTCGTTATGACATCACACAGATTGGTCGGTGGACAGGAACAGATACATCCTATACCGGTTACTACAGTGAATATGTGACTTGGGCAACTGTTAACCTGTCTAATCAGAACCAACATCGTTGTGCCTACTATCCCATTGATACAGCTTATACACATCCACTTGATGCCAGCTGTGAAGCAGGAGTGCCATGCCAAACATTTGAAAATGGAGCCAGTAAATTAGCGGTAGATACCTTTGACCGACCGGCTGCCACTTATTTAGCAGCCACTCAAGATTGTTTAAGTGTTGGTGGTCAGTTACCAACCACTTTACAATTGACCGAAGCCATCAGGGCTGGATTGCCAAATGGGTTTGATTTGAGTTTGTGGACAACAGACGGCTCAGGAAATGATTCAAATGCATATTCCTATGCGACAGTTTTGAATTGGATTGGCACTGATCCATCCTTCAGTCCAATCTACTCAGCCAATGCCAATTGGAGTACAAAACTAACGACAACTAATAACTACCGTTGTGTTTGGTCCAATGAGATGCGCTGAGTTATTTACCGATGGTTGCCAAGTTTGATCACTTGGCAATCGCAACGGTTAGCTTATTATTGGCCCTTAATCCCTTGTCTTTCCAGATACTCTTGGTAAGTACCACGGAAATCGACCACATCATCAGGCATGATTTCCACGATCCGAGTAGCTATCGAAGAAACAAATTGGCGATCATGCGAAACAAAGATCAAAGTACCTTCATAATTTTCCAATGCTAAGTTCAAAGACTCAATAGATTCCATGTCCAAGTGATTGGTTGGTTCATCCATGATGATCACATTGGGTTGTTCCAACATCAATTTACCAAACATCAAACGGCCTTTCTCACCACCAGATAAGACACTGATTTTTTTATTGGAATCTTCTTTTGAGAATAGCATGCGACCCATGACAGAACGGATTGCCTGTTCATCATCGTCTTTCTTCTTAAACTGTTCCATCCAACTGAAGGCCGTCATGTCTTTTTTGAAGGCACCTAAGTTGTCTTGTTTAAAATAACCGATTTCAACATTCTCTGACCATTTAATCTCACCGCTGTCAGATGGAATGGTATCAGTGATGCAGTTCAGGAAAGTGGTTTTACCGATACCATTGGCACCAATCACCGC
>JBPOFV010000430.1:0-2656 GCA_051252335.1 Marinicella sp.
TGCTTAACTAAATGTAACCATTAGACACACTGACCAATCTTAATTCTGTGCTACTAATCACAATTTATATCAATACTTTACTTTTTTTAAGAAGACAATGCAAGAATAACCTTTAAAGTACTGAATAATCAAGATATATTTAAAAAATAATTACAGATTAGGCGACTAAATGCACCCTATTGATACTTGTTACAGATAATTTTGACGAATGTTTATGTGTTAAAAGGTAAAAAAGAAGTGGTGGGCCTGGTAGGACTCGAACCTACGACCAATGGATTATGAGTCCACTGCTCTAACCAACTGAGCTACAGGCCCTGGAAAGTAGCTGCGAATTATAACTGAAGATTTTTTTAACTGCACGACTTTATTTAGTGAATATTAAGTGCTTTATACAGGCCATAAATATGATCCGCATTTTGTTGTAAAAGATCTAATCCACCGTTATTTGTAATCACATCAGTTGCCAGATCAACTCTATCTAAGCGACTCGGCTGAGCAGCTAATATGGACTCAGCTAATTGCAAATTCACCCCATCCCTGCGCTGCATTCTTGAAATTTGATTTTCTAAAGTCACATCAACAACCAATACACGATCAAAATGTATCTTATTGGTACTGGAGTTAAACAATGGAATCACCCAAATTTCCACTCCATCATCATTTTTAGCAGAATGTTCTGAAAAAGCCTGCCAAATTAGTGGGTGCAGGATTCCATTTAATTCAGCCAGCTTCTTCTTGTCAGTAAAAGCCAGTGATTTCAGCATCGACCGATTCAATTGCCCCTTGCCATCAAGTATTTGAACCCCAAATGCGTTTATCAGTTGTCCCAGACCTACCGATCCTTTTCGCACGACCTCTCTTGCCAAAATGTCAGCATCAATCACTTGAGCACCTAACAACGCCATTCGATTTGAAACAAATGTCTTCCCAGATGCAATTCCTCCGGTTAAACAAACTTTCAACTTAGGCATTTACATCCCAGGAAACAATATAGACATGACTTGAGGGCCATAAACATAACTGACTAATATGCCGATAGATAAATATGGACCAAATGGGATTTTATTTTGTTTGTTTTTCATGATCATTTGACCCAAGGCGAATAATAAGCCACTGACTGATGCAAGCAACAAGACAACTATCAACATTTCAGGACCAAGCCAAGCGCCACCTGCTGCCAATAATTTGAAGTCTCCATACCCCATGCCTTCTTTTCCAGTTAGAATTTTAAATAAATGAAACACCAACCACAAAGACAAATACCCAACCAATGCACCTATAATAGATTGAACAGGTGTCAGTGAAAAATCAAACAAACTAAAAAACAGACCAAACCACAACAAACTTAAACTTAATTGATCAGGAATTAAATAAGTATCAAAATCAATCCAAGTGATTACGATTAAAAACCAAAGCAATAAACATGCAGCGACAAATTGCAATGTGACACCAAATTGAAATGCCATAAGTAACATCAGTGCCGCAGTTAATAGCTCAATAAAGGGATAACGCAACGAGATACTTTTCTGACAAAAACCACAACGCCCTTTAAGGAATAAATAACTAAATACAGGTATATTGTGCCAAGCCTTTAATTGGTTTTTACACTGAGGGCAGTGAGAACGTGCCAGGGCTATTCCCGGAGGCTCAACCTCTTTAAACGCTGTCTCTGTATATTCGGCGTACTCTTGTTTCCAAGCATATTCTAATCTTGGCGGCATTCTTAAAATAACCACATTAAAAAAGCTACCCAACAATAAGCCTAATAGAAAAACAAACAAATAAAATACAGTTATATTTCCAGCGAAATACGCAACAACCTCAGCCACTTTAAAACACTGAAGCCATTTTGAAGATGGGCAAGTACATGGCAACAACCATTACACCAACTAAGCCACCCACCAAAACCATAATAATGGGTTCTAACAAACTACTCAAAGCATCGACCGCATTTGAAACTTCTTGCTCATAATAATCAGCAACTTTTGCCAACATGGCATCTAAATTACCTGACTCTTCACCAATGGCAGCCATTTGTATCACCATATGTGGAAATAAATTGGTCTGGCTCATAGCAAGTTGTAATTGATGACCTGTAGAAACATCATCTTTGACTTGTTGCACAGCATCCCTAAAGACGACATTACCCACAGCACCTGACACCGTATCCAAACCTTCCACCAATGGCACACCTGCCGCGAAAGTTGTAGACAATGTCCGCGAAAAACGAGCGACGGCAGCATTAAACAAAATACCACCTACAATAGGGATCTTGAGCGTTAACCGATCTAGCGCATGAGCAAATTTCAGTGACCTTTTCTTCAAAGCCAAAAATCCCCATAGAACACCAACGAAAATACCTAATATGATGTACCAATAGGCTTGCATGAATTTAGAAGCGTCTACCACCATTAATGTTAAACCCGGCAAATCTGCACCAAAGCTGGTGAACATGTTTTGAAATTCCGGAACCACTTTAACCAACAGTAAGATGGTTACACCGACCGCGACAAATAAGACAGCCATGGGATAAAACATGGCTTTTTTGATTTTTCCTTTAATCTCTTCTGTTCTTTCCTTGTAGGTTGCAATGGTATCTAACAACTCATCCAACACACCAGCTTTTTCACCTGCATTGACCAAGTTACAATACAAC
>JBPOFV010000431.1:0-2654 GCA_051252335.1 Marinicella sp.
CCACATGGTAACCATCAATATGATTTGTAAATATTCAGCATCATAAACGGCTCTTAAGTCCGTGGTCGTTAAATAACTGGGGAACTGGTAGCACATAACTGCCAAAAAGCTAAGAATACCCAGAAACATTGAAATGTAACCGCTGATTCTGCCTTCACCTATCTTAAATGCTTTGTCAGATAAGTCTGGAGTTACGCGCTCTTTGTATTGATAATCTTTGCTACTGAACCTCATATTAAGTACCTCGCTGAATCCCAGTCAATTTTAAGCTATTAATATATTTTTAACAGACCAAAGCATACATGAGTCAATAATATAAACCCTCGTATCATATATCAACACTTTTAAACTGAGCTGACACCTGAGCCCTCCATCTGTACAGTGACATCAATAGTAGCCAAGTTTAATCTAAGCACAAAAAAGCCCGAATAAATCGGGCTTTATTTAATCATTCATCTAATCAATCAAAGCTTAACTACTTTCTGATGGATGGTGCCGAACACGTTATGACCTTCATTGTTGGTGATTTCGATTTTCACATCATCACCAAAACTCATAAATGGTGTAGTTGGTTTGCCATCAGCTATCACCTCTAATACACGCTTCTCTGCCAAACAGGTAGAACCTTTTGCCATGTCATGATTGGCTATGGTGCCTGAACCAACAATGGTGCCAGCGCACAGTGGCCTGGTTTTTGCTGCATGAGCAATGAGCTCAGCAAAATCAAACTGCATATCAACACCACATTCTGGTTCACCAAACCATTCGCCATTCAACCAAGTTCTCATCGGCAAGTGGATTTTGTTGTTATGCCAATGCTCACCCAATTCATCAGGTGTGACAAAAAATGGCGATAAGGCTGTTCTGGGTTTTGATTGTAAAAAACCAAAACCTTTGGCCAGTTCAGCTGGGATCAAATTCCGCAGTGAAACATCATTTAAGATACATACCAACTGGATGTATTGACCAGCATCTTCAGCAGAAACATGCATCGGAACATCTGATGTAATGACTGCAGCTTCGGCTTCAAAATCAATACCATATTCTTCACTAACCACTTCGATGTCTTGATTATGTGCCAGAAAACCATCACTGGTTCCTTGATACATCAATGGGTCTTCTAAAAAACTAGGTGGCATATCTGCACCTCTGGCTCTTCTGACGCGTTCTACATGTGCCAAGTAAGCACTGCCGTCTAAAAACTGTAGCCCTCTTGGCAATGGTGCCAATACAGCATCTAAATTCAAATCAAAAGCATCATTCAACCCTTCATCATTTAAATGTTGGTAAACCGTATTTAATTGCGGCGCCACAATGTCCCAATTATCCAATGCATCTTGCATCGTGACTGCGATTTGAGGGACTTTGACAGCGCGGGTTCCAGCACGGTTCACAACGACCAATTGGCCATCTCGGGTTTGGTTGTTTATGGTGGTTAATTTCATAGTTTGTAGTCTCTGTATTTGTTATTTTGAATCAGCTGAATCATTTATCATGAAATAGTTTGAATCAATTTCTCATTGTTTATTTGTTATTTTGTTTCTTTCCAAGAATTGACATAATCAGGCCATTCAACTTGTTCTGCTGCCTCACACACTTCCAATGGATCACGGGTATCAATCATCACTGCCACTTCTTCAGTCATGGCATTCTTTTGGGTGAACGCACTGTTCATGGCTTTGGGATGCGGACCATGGGTGAATCCTGTTGGATGCAAGGTAATCATCCCAGGATGGATGTTGTCTCTGGAAAAGAAATTGCCAGAATGATAAAACAACACTTCATCATAATCATCATTGTTGTGATAAAAAGGCACTTTCAAAGCCTCAGGATCGGTTTCAAATAATCGCGGCACAAAAGTGCAGACCACAAATCTGTTGCCTAAAAATGTGGTATGTGCTGACGGTGGCACATGAAAGCGATGACTCATCACGGGTGAAATATCACGCCAATTTAAGGCCACAGGCATTAAATCACCTTGCCAGCCTATGGCATCCAGTGGATTAAACGGATAATTGATGGTTGAAATTTTCTGCAGCCTTTTTACCTGTACAGTCCAATCATTATCACTGTATTGATCTTTGAATGCGTGGTTAATTTCTGGGGTTCGGTAAACCGCTGCGTCTACAATTGCATTGGGTCCAAGCAATCCTTTATCGGGAAGTTGGTAGTGCCCGTTGCTAGATTCGACCAACAAAATTTCACAAGGATTGGTTACTTCTAAACGCCACATAGTGCCTTTAGGTAGCATTAGATAGTCACCTTCTTTCACCAACAAATGCCCAAAATCACAAAACAGATCGGCAGTTCCTTGATGAAAAAACAACAAGTCATCCCCATCGGCATTTCGGACCAAATCCTTCATGCTGCTGTCTAAAGCCCACATGCGAACTTTAACACTGTTATTTTTTAACAGCACATGGGCATCCCAAGGAGTCGCTTGGCTCGATCCAAATAAATTGGTATCAAAGGCTCGTGGTCGATTGTCACCTTGGAAATCAGTCCAGCCAGTGTGCTTATTTTGGTGATAGAAATGAGTAACCGGACCAAAAAAACCTTCATTGCCCATTTCTCTTTCAAAACTGTCTTTAGGAAAACCAATGTGTGATTGTTTCTCCACTTTGCCTTTTTTTTTATAAAAGTGTGTTTATATT
>JBPOFV010000432.1:0-2649 GCA_051252335.1 Marinicella sp.
CAAGTGATTATTGGCTTGAGGCCTAAGAATTGAATGGCTTTGGCCGATACTTGGTATTCAGCTTGTTGGAAATAGATCATTTTATAGAATGTAATGGGTCCAATATTGCTGGTTTGGATGCGTTGCAAGTTTCCTGGATTGTCGATTTTAGTTTCAAGACTGATTTGAGCTTTGATCAAAGCATCAACTTCAATAGGGTCATTAACGACCATAGATACAACAGATGACAGTTGTAACAACAAAATAAAAACGATCAAATACAACAGCCAATTGATTTTGGTTTTATTGGTGGAGGTTGCAATAAACATCGTTGTAAAAATAATAGATTATGAAATATATTTTTAAGTATATTTTGTTGGTTGGAATTTTTCAAGTTTATGAATTTGATTTAACCCAAGTGACTCTTATTTTTCATGATGTTTAAAACACCAATGCCAAGGTTCGTATATGATGCCATGGTCATTGCCTTTGGGGAAACTC
Organism: Marinicella sp.; assembly: GCA_051252335.1. Lineage (GTDB taxonomy): Bacteria > Pseudomonadota > Gammaproteobacteria > Xanthomonadales > Marinicellaceae > Marinicella. Next base: position 481 of record JBPOFV010000432.1, read on the forward strand.
ATGATAAATCCAAACTGATGGGCATGTTCAGTCAGCCAAGTAAAGGCTTCACTGTTCTCGAACTCTGTTGCTAAAGGTTCGAATCCTGTTGTACTGATATCAACAGCGCAGCCGGTGTGGTGTTCACTGTGGCCAGGAGCTGCATTGGTGGTTAGAATGTCGTCGATTTGTTGACCATTAGATAGTTTTTTGTAGATGAGGTTGGCTTGGTAAGTCATCGATCTGAAGGCGGAAACAAGCTCAAGCGTTACACCATCCTTTAAGGCTTGATCTTGCATTTTTTGCCAGGCTCTATTGGCTTCCGGGTGTAATTTACTTGGTCTGCCGAAACAATCCAATCCACTGTCTACTAACTGTGCAGATGTGCGATGTACAGGTGTCAACAAAGCGTTGGTGTCTATGCCCAGTTTCTCATTCAAAACTTGGTATCTTGCTGGTCTGATTAATTTTTCAACAGTAACCTCATAATGATTATCATGTTGTTCAAAACCCATTTGTAGCAGAAACTGTTGGGCGTGAGGAACATTGGATTTGGCTTTATAAGATTCACAGTTGATGGCTTTCATGAGGCCATAGCTGGCCTCAGTCGCAACACCTAAACGCAAAGACTGTGGTTTGAGAATAATGTTAAACCATTGATTTCTAAAGAATAATTTGCCGATTAACTGTGCGTCTAATTGATCGTAAATTGACCAGCAGTTTTTGTGACTGGGTTCGATGTTTAATCTTTCGGTTTTGATGGTTGGCATGACATTTATTATTTTAACAAATCCAGTGACTCTTTGGCTAGTTGCCAATTTTTACCATCAAAAGTACTGCAGGACCACTCTGATGGATTGAAATCATCAATACAGTTGGTGTTGATGCTCCAGCTGTCAGGATGTGATCTGGGTTGATAGAAGGATTTTACCCCACAAATTTTGCAAAATAGGTGATCGGCTTGGCCTGTGTTGAATCGATAACTGGTCAATTTAGATTCGCCTGATAACAGTGTGAAGTCATCATGTTTTGCGATTAAATGGTGAAATCCTGTCATCGAACAAATGGAACAATTGCATATCAGTACACTGGTCGCTTGGGTGATTTTCGCTGTGAATCTTATGGCTTGACAATGACAACCACCACTGATGATCATAGGCTCATCGTTCTCTTGTTGGGTGATAGATGAATTTTGGTCTTGATATTTTGCCATTTGAGTCCTATATCGTTGAATCTGTGGTGCTATAATAGCGCGCTTTTATTTTACTAGAAACAGGATTGAAGATGAATTTTTTTATATCTGACGCGATGGCACAATCAGGTGGTGCTGCAAACCCAATGGGTTCATTTATTTTTATTGGGGTATTTTTTGTCATCATGTATTTCATGTTGATACGTCCACAACAAAAACGCATGAAAGCACACAATGAAATGGTTGGTGGATTGGCTGTTGGCGATGAGGTCATCACCAATGGAGGTACTTTGGGATCAGTTATCGCAGTTGATGAGGCTTTTATCAAAGTTGAAATTGCACCAGGTACTGAAATACACGTGCAAAGAAGTGCAGTAGCTAAAGTCTTACCTAAAGGCACCATTAAATCACTTAAATAAAAAAATAAAATAAGCATTGCTTTCAGCCATTAAGAAAGGGCTTTTACAATTAACTTAAGAGAATAGAGAATACAATGAATCGATATCCACTGTGGAAATACGTACTGATTCTGGTCATAGTTGCCATGGGTGCGCTGTATGCATTACCCAATATTTATGGCCAAAGCCCGATCGTACAGGTTAAAGCCAAGGAAGAAGTAACCATCACGCAAAGCACGCTTGATAAGGTTGAAAATATTTTAACTGAAGGTGGCATAGCATTTGATCAAGTGTCGATCGATGGTGAAACCGCCATTGTTAGATTCAGTGATTTAGATTCCCAAAGAAATGCACAGGATTTATTGAAAAAGAATCTGCTTGCTTTTGATACCGCCATGAACCTCAAGCCGAATGTCCCAGAGTGGCTGGATAACTTAGGTGGCAGTGCAATGAATTTAGGTTTGGATTTACGAGGTGGTGTGCACTTCTTACTTGAAGTGGATATGAAAGCGGCCACTGAAAACAAGAAAAAACAAATCAGATCTGATATCACAGCAAGCTTGATCAAAGAAAAAATACCTAAGAAGAAAATTACTTGGC
>JBPOFV010000433.1:0-2640 GCA_051252335.1 Marinicella sp.
CTAGGGGAACTTTCATCTGATGACATCATAAGTTATGTGGGGGAAATCAAAGTTCTGGGACTTTATGAGTCTGAAGAATTAAAACAAATGGCCAAGGATATGGAAAACTGGAGTAGTCACATAGTTAATGGCTTATAAATTAAAAAAGTGGCTACAAACTTCTTGTAGCCACTGTTCCGTCATATTAATTATCACTCAGACACAGTAGGTTTTTTGTATTGATCAAACCAAGCTAAAATACTGGCCACTTTAGCAACCAAGTTACTGGGTCTGCCAGCAATACCATGCGGGGCACCTGGAATTCTTACCATAGCTGATTCGACTTTTTGTAACTTCAAAGCCGCATAGAACTGTTCTGATTCTGCAATCGGTGTCCTGAAATCTTTTTCACCCGTGAGCAACATGGTAGGTGTTTTAACTTGCCCAACATGAGATAAAGGTGATCTTTTCAAATACCCAATTGGATCTTCCCAAGGCTTATCAGCAAACCAGTATTTATAAAAGAAGCCGGGGTTATCAGCATACAACACAAAACTGATCCAGTTTATGACAGGTTTGGCCACCACAGCAGCCTTAAATCGATCTGTTTTACCAATGATCCATGCAGTTAACACCCCACCTCCACTGCCACCAGTTACGAATAGTTGTTCCTCATCCACATACCCTTCCGCAATGGCTGCATCTACACCTGACATCAGATCATGGTAATCATTATTTGGATAGTCATGATGAATGAGGTTAGCAAATTCTTGTCCATAGCCAGTACTGCCTCTTGGGTTGCTGTAAAGAACCACATAACCAGCTGCCGCAAATAGTTGAACTTCGGCAGAAAAAACAGAACCATAACTGGCAAATGGACCACCATGTATTTCTAAGATCAAGGGGTATTTTTTATTGGGGTCAAAGTCAGGTGGTGTAACCAACCAGCCTTGAACATCTCGTTGGTCTATGGATGACTTCCACCACATTTCTTTGACTTGACCTAATTTTTTATATGAAAATAAATCATCATTCAAATGAGTCAATCTACGAGGTTTCTGCTTATGGATCATGACTAAGTCAGCTGGGTGTTCTGTGCCTCCTAATGTGGCAGCTATTCGACCATTGTTAGCAACTGAAAATGAGGCCGCGTTATAAGGTCGGCCTAAAGATAAACCGCCCAAGTTTTCAGCCATGACTTTTACCTTACCATTTAAATTCATCAAGGCAATTTTTCCATCGCCTTGATCTGTATATTGCACATAGAGGCTTTTTGAATCGGCAGCCCAAGACATGGATTGTACCGATCGATCTAGATTTTGAGAAATTATCCTCTGTTCTGTGCCAACGGTATTCATCACATAAAGTTCACGAACCGTATGACCTTGGAACGTATCATCAAAACCCAGGTATGCCAATAATTGGCCATTCGGTGCCAATTGCGCACCCGCATCTGGCCCAAATCGGTCGGTCAATGCTTCGATGGATAAATCTTTCAGGTCTAAACGGTAGATTTCAGCATTCAATGGTTCAAACTCATGATTCTCATGTAGGTTTGCAGTAAAAAACAAGCTCTGGTCATCTTTAGACCAAATTGGAGCTTGGTGATCAAATGCAGTATTTGTCAGTTGCCTGGGTGTGCCGCCGTCTGTCGAAAGGGTAAAAATTTGTTGATTACCAGGTTTTAAATATCCTTGCCCATCTGCTCTGTAAGTCATGTCATCAATATAGATGGGTGGTTCATTCCATTGTGCTCCATCTGGCTTCTGCGGCATTTTCACCAATGAAGTCGCAGCAGCTGGAACAAACTGAGTGAATGCCAGATGCTTGTCGTCATGTGACCAAGAAACTTGGCTAGGGGCGGTATTAGAATTGGTCAATGCAACCGATTCCCTGGTATCCATCCACATCATGTATAACTTTGTTTTGTCATCGCTTTGATTCGATAAATACACTATTTTTTTACCATCATGTGACCATTTCACACTTCGATCATTATGATTCCCAGTGGTCAATGGGCGTCGATTATTACTATCAATATCAATAATCCATAAATTAGAATGATTTTTATCAGTCATCACATCTTTAAAGTTTCTGGTGTAGATGATCTGACTACCATCAGGAGAAATTTGCGGATCTGAGACATATTCCAAATTGAATACATCCAATTGTTCAAAATGATTCACTTTGGAATGTGAATAACCTGAGAACAAGATGATAAAAATGATGAATGTGATTTTGCTCATTATTCTAGCTACCTGTATTTAATGGGTTAATCAGTATAAAGCAAATACGCACTTTCTGGAAATGATAGAACCATGACTTATTACCTATTGTTTACGTACTATTATTTTCGTATTATTATTTAGTCAAATACATAAAAATACAAAATGGAAAATGAAGGCATTAAAAATATATTGATAGTTGGCGGTGGTACTGCAGGATGGATGGCTGCGAATTTAATGGCCCACCGCTGGGCAAAACATGGCATTAAAATCACTTTGGTTGAATCACCTGAAATCGGTATCATTGGAGTTGGCGAAGGATCTACGCCAAAATTTAAAGATTTTTTCGATTCATTAAATATCAGTGAAGAAGAATGGATGCCAGCATGCAATGCCACTTACAAAAATGGCATCAGATTTACTGACTGGTCTACAG
>JBPOFV010000434.1:0-2633 GCA_051252335.1 Marinicella sp.
TATGAGGAGATGTGGCATGTTAATTAAAATGAATATTTTAAAGATTGGTTTATTGGTTCTTTTTACCATCAATTTAAAAGCTCAAAACATCATAGATGGATTCGAACCAACGGCCAACGATTGGGTCAGAACCATGGTTCAAAATTCATATGATGGCGATTTATTTATAGGAGGTAGGTTTACTCAACTTAGCCACGGCACTGATCGGAGCTATTTGGCCAAACTTAGAATTAGTGGCTCAATCGATCATGATTTTGATCTGAACCCAAATAATGAAGCCGTGACATTAGTAGAATCATATCCAGGTGAGTATTTAGTAGGCGGCTTATTTACACAAATCAATGGAGAAGATCATGCATATATTGCTAAATTTTTTGATTCAGGCACCTTAGCTCCTTCATTCAATGCTGAAGTCAATGGCCCTGTTTATGCCATAGCTGTTCAGGATGATGAAAAAATCATCATCGGGGGGAGTTTTACAATGGTTAATGGTGTTGCCAGAAATCGCATTGCCAGACTTGATTCGGATGGTAATCTAGACTTAAGTTTTGACCCTGGCCAGGGAGCAGAAGGTGCACCGGTATATAGCCTGTTGGTTCAACATGATGAAAAAATCGTAGTCGGCGGTGGCTTTTTCGAATTTGATGGACAGCCATTGGCTCGATTGGTGCGGCTCAATCAAGATGGTTCTTTAGACCCAAGTTTACAAGCCATCCCGAATGCACCTGTGTTGACGCTAGCACAACAAGCCGATCACAAACTCATCATTGGAGGTTCATTTTCATTCACCTCTGGATTGCCACAACAATTTCTTGCTCGCTACCATGTTAATGGACAACTTGATGTTGGTTTTAACCCCAATATCAATGACCAGGTCAGTGTGGTCAAAATTGCCCCCAATGGATTGATTTATATAGGCGGGTTATTTACTCAAGTAAATGGAGAAAATTTTAACCGCTTGGCAAAAATTCAAGACAATGGCCTACTGACATTTTTTCGCAGCACCCACCAAGATTTTGCCAATGATCGAATAGATACATTGCTGATTCAAGGAGACGACAAAATATTGGTCGGTGGAGATTTTACTGAATCTTTAGGTGAACAAAGAATCAGGTTAGCCAGGTTTTATGCCAGTGGTGAATTAGACCATTTATTTAATGCCACCATTTTAGGCACCAGTACCACAGTTAACAGCACGGTTCAGTACCAGGACATATACGTAGCTGGCTCCTTCAGTGCGATGAATTTTGAAGCACATAACAACATTGCCAAGCTGACCATGGATGGTAAAAATGATGATGTTTTTAATGCACAAAGTAATGGCAGTATATTGGCCATGTTGGCTTTACCCAATCCCAATCAAAATGATTCAGGAAAATTATTGGTTGGTGGAGAATTCACCCAAATCAACGGTTTAGCTGCCAACCACATTGCCAAAATCAATGCATATGATGGCAATTTAGACACTAGTTTTAATGCTTTCACCAATGGCAACGTTCATGCATTTCTTCATTTAGAAGAAAATGACAAATACCTGATTGCTGGACAATTCACCCAAGTCAATGGCTCAACCAGAAATAACATTGCATTGCTGAATACTGATGGTTCATTAGACACTGACTTTGATGTCAGTGCCAATAACAGGGTCAATTCGTTGGCCCTAACACCAGATGGCAAGGTCCTCATGGGTGGCGTATTCACCGAAGTAAACGGTTTTGAAAGACAAAAATTAGCACGTTTTATTTTCTTAAATGGTAATGGATATGTTGATGGATTTAACCCTGCGCCAGATGGCAGTGTCACCTCATTGTTAATTCAACCCAATGGCCTCCTTTGGGTGGGTGGTTTTTTTGATAACATTGGCGGCGAATCAAGGCGTGGACTAGCTATTCTGTCTGATGAAGGTAATGCCAGGCTCAACATGGACCTGCCCTTGAACAGCACTGGATTTGTCAAGAGCATGGCCTTACAAGCTAACAATGCACTCATCATTGGAGGACAAATAAGTAGCATCGATGGTTTGCCACGTGCAGGGGTGGCTAAAATTATCTGGGATACGGCAACTATGCAATATTCAGTAGATGACTGGGTTGTCAACACCAACGCAACTGTAAACTCCATCATGTTACAAAAAGATGGCAAAGTTATATTGGGTGGCAATTTCGATGAAGTCAATGGTTTCAGCCGCCACAACTTAGCCCGATTGAGCCAATCAACAGCCGCATTGAACACCATGGAAATCAATGAAAATGTTGTGTTGTTACTACAATCAGGCTCAGCACCAATCTTCAGCAAAGCACCCATTGTGAGGGCCAGCGGCAACAATACCCTCATGTTCACACAACCCATGAGTGGTGTGGGTGGCTGGGGATATATCCATGAATTAGAACAAAACAGGCGCTTTATCCCAACCAGTAACTATGATTTTCAAATAAGAGGACATGTGGCCAGCGGCAGTGGCAGCGGTTCAACAGGTGAAGTTTACTTCAGTAAACGGGCATTTTTTAATGACTTGATATTCAAAGATGGTTTTTAAACAATTTGATTCTGGAAACTCAAATGAGGAGCAATACAATGAGCTTAAATAAAAGTACTTTAATCTTGGCTTCAATACTATTAATCGGTATATACAC
>JBPOFV010000435.1:0-2628 GCA_051252335.1 Marinicella sp.
CTATGTGACCAAGCAATTGATAAATAACAGCTTGGACATAACCACTGACTCCAGATTTTTGTAACATGGCAGTCAAACCTGATTTCGATTCAGCATACTTCTCATCTGCAAGCATTTCACTGTAACGAGTGATTTTTTTGCTTTGAGGTTCTGTCATCACACCAACTTGGCCCGATGGCTTTCTGATTGGGTTGCCAGTTTTAAGAGATCCAGCATTGACTGAAAAAGCAATTAAAACAAAGAGTAAAACAATAAGATTTTTCATGGGTTATATTCCTCTGTTATTCATCTGGCAAGTCAAATTCAATGGTTTGTGTCGCAACTTGCTCAACACCTTGCCCATTAACAACCTTAGGCTTGAATTTGAATTTTAAGATGGCACGAATGGCTTCTCTATCAAAAATCCTGCGTGGCTTAGAATCAACCACCTCCGGATTTGAAACAGTACCAGAAGGCGTGATGGTAAACTTAACTTTTACCCAACCTTCAATTTTGGCCATCAATGCTTTTCTAGGATATTGAGGTGCGATCCGAACAATCGGTATTACACCACCTTCTTCTGTCATGTTAACTTGACCAACTGCACCTAAAAATGGACCGTCTCCACCCACACCTAAATCTAAATTAGGAATATTCGGCGTAGGCATGTTGTTAACAACTTGCTGATTTTGCTGAACATTCATTTTAGGTGGCGGTGGTGGTTCTTTCGGTGGTGGTGGCTTCTTAGGGATTCTTCGTGAACGCTCACGAATTTCCTCATCCAATTTGACTTTGGTGAAGTCAATCGAAGGCAAATCATCCCCACTGCCCAAGTTCTTGGCGGCTTGGCTGACCAATGTATGCATCAACAAGTACAAGACCACTGTAATAACAGCAGCTGCAATGGCGACAAGCATGTAACGTGGTAAACTCATTTTACCCTCCTTGACCTTTTTCTGCCGCTATTGAAATACTCGCAACACCTGCAGATTTAATTTGGTCCATTACTTCAACCAAGTCTCCTGTTCTGGAGCCACGATCAGCGATAATCACTGCACTGGCTTCAGGATTTTCAGCATGCATTTTTTCAACACGTGAACGCACTGCTCTCAGGTCAACTTCTTGTTTATTAATCCATATAACGCCATCTTCTTTGATGGCTACCAAAATATTACCTTTCTTCACTTGTTTTGCTTGAGAACTACTTGGACGTGAAATATCCACACCAGTCTCTTTTACAAATGAAGTGGTCACAATAAAGAAAATCAACATGATGAATACCACGTCCAACATGGGCGTGATATTAATCTCTGCTTCGTCTTCATGAAAGTGTCTTTTTTTCATAATTTTTCTCTGTTTCTATTGATTATGACTACTGTTAATTACAATAAGTTCAAAATCTTTAATGGGATTGCATGCGATCTTCTAATTTTTCAGCTTCAATGATGGCCTTATGTTTAAAGTATGTGGTAAAAAATACACCTGATAAAGCTGCCACCATGCCTGCCATGGTTGGAATGGTTGCTTTAGAAACACCACCCGCCATTGCTCGGGCATTACTGGTACCAGCAATAGCCATAATATCAAATACCTGCAACATACCATAAACCGTACCAAACAATCCGAACAACGGACTGATTGCCACCAATGCTTCTAAAAAGCCCAAGCCTGAACGCAATTGAATCGAGGCTTCTGATACTTTAGCTTCTTTGATTCTTTTGGCATACCAAGTCGTAGTATCTTCACGATTATCCCAATCTGAAATAATTTTATTTCTTAGTTTAGGATAAGTAACAAAGTAATACCAAGAACGCTCAAGAATCATAAGCCACATGACAAAAAGTAATAACATGATGGCCCAAAGCACTGGGCCACCCATGTCTACAAATGCCAATATGTCGTACCATCGCTCTTTGAGCCAAAACATATTTATTTCTCCGCCATCTTAGCAACAATACCAGCACTCTGTTCTTCTAACACTTGAGTCTGTTTTCTTGCCATAGATTGCAATACCGAATGAAGCACAGTTAATGGAATAGCAACAACCAAACCTAATACTGTAGTTACCAGAGCCATTGAAATACCGCCGGCCATAGATTTTGGATCACCAGTTCCCATCAATGTAATCATTTGGAACGTTTGAATCATACCAACTACTGTACCTAACAGACCCAATAACGGGGCAATTACATACAACACTTTAATAAACGACAAACCTGATTCTAATGGGCCTGTTTCACGAAGAATGGCCTCATCAAGTTTCAATTCCATGGTCTCAATATCTGAATCTGGATTCTCAGTGTAAACAGACATGATTCTACCCAATGCATTGTTTTGATTAGGCTGCTTGCTCTTCAACTGCGACTTCATTTTGCTGCCAGCTGCAAATAACATGAAGAACTTGATGATGGCAATAATTAAACCAAAGGCACCCAAAGATAAAATAACATATCCAACAGGTCCACCTTGCTTAATCTTATCTTGAATACTTGGTGTTTGTACTACCAACTGAAGAATGGTTCCACGGGTGTAATCTACGGGTACTTGAGCCAATTCACCAGGAGCCGTATTAACAAAACTACTGGCTAAGCTTGCGTATTGAGCAGCAGGTTGTTTCAACAAACGTTGTAACTCACCACGTCCAGTACC